>CAVQCU010000110.1:0-14843 GCA_963710995.1 uncultured delta proteobacterium | reverse complement strand
TAATCTTCCATCTGATCCACGGTTATCGGATGATGAATCGTAACTATTGTTGGCATGACCTTTTGAGCCAGCCTGCCGATTCCGTAAGATAAGCATTGATTATCATGAACAATGTCGTAATTCTTCCTGTGTTTCTTCAGGTATGAATAAACCCGCTCACCGAAAGTAAAAGGTTCCGGAAAGCTGCCGGTGCAGACATTCAAAAATTCATACATGTTGATCGGACGAGCTAAATCACTAATTCTTTTTGGACGGAACAGATGTTCGGGATTATAGAGATCAAGGCTGGGTAGTTTATATAACTTTACCTTGGGATCAAGGTGTGGATAAGGCGGCCCTGATATTACATCCACACTATGGCCGATATCAACTAAGGCCTTACTTAGATGTTTAATATAAACACCCTGACCGCCACAAGTGGGATTGCCCCGATAAGTCAATAGACAGATTTTCAGCGGCTTTGAAGTTGATTTGCCTTTCATACGCTCACTTTTTGTACGATTCTTTGTGAATTTTCAAACATGACTGATATTTCGTCATCGTTCAGTCCCGCGCCGCGGGCAATATTTGTTGCCATTTTGCTACTCACGAAATCAGCGGGGACGTGGGCATCGTTATTGAGAATGAGATTAGCCTTAAATTTTCTGGCCATCTGCGCGACATGTCCATTACTGAAAGCATGTCCCCTGCGAGTGGTAATCTCCAAAAATAATTTTCTTTCCGCAGCCAGACGCGCCTCTTCTTCCGTCAGAAGTCCGGGGTGAGCCAGAATATCTATGGACGATTTAAGCGCTGCCAGATTTGTCCCGGCGGAAACAGGTTCAACAATTGTCTCCCCGTGCACAAGGACTATCTTTGCTCCCAATTTTCTTGCTTCATCAGCCATATCCGCTATCTGAGCGGGAGCGACATGCGTGATTTCAACGCCGGGAAAAACCTTTATTTTTCCTTCTTCCATTATCTTTTAAACAAACCTTGATAATCCGTGGAAGAATGAAATCAATATTGGAATGATCAACATGATCCGTAATGGCCAAAGCTTTATAACCGGCGGCAAAGGCGCGCTGCGCCAATTCCGCTGGTATTAACTCGCCATCACTGAAAATGGAATGAGTATGCAGATCTATCACTTGTAACATCCTTATTATAAAATTATTCCAAATTTATTATAAAGAATGGATTGATTTAACAAATTTACAACTGAGAGTCAATAAGGATATGCCGTATTACAAATATTTAATTATTTTCACTTTTTCTTCAAAAGCAGAAAAGTCGCCGAAACACGGCAAATATTTTTTTCTTTATTATCAGTAACTAAACAATCGCCGATAACCAAACTTTGCCCTTTTTTAAAGACAGTGGCGGTGGCAATAAGTTCTCCTTCGCTGACTCCCGCCAGAAAATTACTTTTGAGTTCGATTGTGGTCAAACCTTCTTCCGGGGTTAATTGAGTCATCATCGCATGGGCAATCGTCTCATCGGCCAAGGCAACAATAAGACCTCCCTGCATGGCTTTCGCACCCTGTAAATATTCCGGACGCACCGGCATCTTAAACCGGGCATAGCCATCCTTCAATTCAATCATAGTTATCCCGAAAAAATCCAGAAAGGGATTCATTCCCTTTTGGCCTGATTTTACTTTTCCCAGATAAAGGTTGTAATTAAAAATATGACGTCTCCTTCTTTAGATTTTTCCGTTAAAGCCAATTAACGGGTAATCTTATCAGATTCTTCAAATAAGCATTATAATTTATTTTAATAAATTTTCCAAACTTTTTCCCGGATTCTATACATTTAATAAAACGCAGTTAAAGGGAATGGGCTGAAAATAATATCCTGGAACCAAGACATGTTTCCCTAATATGACTTGACACCTAAAAGGCTACTCCATATAGTAGCCGCCATCCCATTAAGAAGCAGGCTATTGCAAATATGTTGGACGCGAAGGCTGCAAGAAAATATTATGTTTTGTCGTTCAGACACTAATATTATGGAGGAAAAGTATGGGCATCGAACCATTTCACAATCTCGGACGCAGGGATTTTATCAAATACTCTCTCTTAGCGGCAGGCGCCTTGTACCTGCCCTCAGTTCAAGGCTGCGCGATACCGAAAAAAAATGTGCCTGCCTTGGATTATGAAAAACCGCTCTTGCTGAAAAACGCGCGCTTGATAGACGTTACATCCGGCCAGATTGTGGAAAACGCCTGGGTCATTGTGGATAAAGGAACGATCGTTGCTCAGGGAAGCGGCAAAATGGAAACAAATCACCAGGGTCTAGTCTTCGATCTAAAAGGCCGCTATCTGATCCCCGGCTTGATTGACGCCCATTGCCACAGCACCGCATCTCCAGTATTTTCCATGAGGATGATGTATCTTTCGCACCATTACCATCAGCAGAAACAGAATTTTGTATCTTCCATTGAATCCGGCGTGACCACTATCCGGGATATGGGCGCTTTCCCCGTCCTTCTTCATATGTTTATCAGGGATATTGAAAAAGGATATCTTCCCGGCCCGCGTGTGGTCTACTGCAATTCCATACTCAACGTCATAGGCAGTCATCCCGAAATTCCCCCGTCGGACGTGAGTATTTTCGCCCGGCCCATCTCTTTTTTCATTGGTATGATCATGAACAATTTCAAGAATACTGCCGAAATGGAACAATGCCTTAAGGAAAACGCCAAAGGCGCGTCTTTTATCAAATTGACTCTGGACAACCAGACTCTGTTCTGCAAGAAAAATAAGGAGATTCCGGTTTACACAAAAGAACAGCTCGATATTATCTTCCGTTTTGCCGAAAAAACCGGTCTGCCGGTGGTGGGACATCACCAGTTTAAATACGGCTTTGATCGAGCCATGGAGTATCCCTTTCATTCGATTGAACATATCGTGACCGATACTGTTCTGTCCGATGATGACGTGATAAAAATGGCGAAGCGAAACGTGGCTATCATACCCACCATGACAGTTGGCCAGTCCTTCCTGATGGAAGAGGCCTTTGATGGAATCCCTGAACAATACCGAACGCCGGAGATTACAGAGGAGCTGAGGGTAAGAAAAGAATATTTCAAAAATGAGGCGACAAACCATTGCGATCCCCTGCTTCACAGGCAGAATCTTTCCGCCCTGAAAGAATACAAGACCATCGGCAAAGACAAACTTTGGGAGAAAAAGAAATTTCTCGTCAATCCGGATATTTTTTTTAATATTATCGGCAATGGTTACGCCAGTTTAAAAAAAATGAATCAAGCGGGGATTCGGATCGGCTGCGGCATTGACGCGGGTATGCCACTCAATTATTTCGGCGGCAACTACAGAGAATACGAAATATTGCAGCGCGTAGGTTTTTCCAACATTGAAATCCTCCGGTGCGCCACCATCAACAACGCAAAGATTCTCCGGATGGAAGATAAAATCGGCTCCCTGGAAACCGGAAAATACGCGGACATGGTGGCTCTGGACAAAAATCCCCTCGACGATATCCGTGCCTTGAGAAAACCACAGATGGTCTTTAAACAGGGCGCTCTGATGTTTTCAGACAGAAACCTTCACCAAGACGGAACCGTTTCGGCCTGATCAAGGGAATCACGGGTATGAACCCCAATGCAAGCTTTGAAAACATATATAGTCCCACTTAGCTTCGCACGTGGGATAATTCGATTTGCAAGTTTCAGTCGCAGATGACCCCACGGTGACCCTTAGGTTATTCAGGTTACGCATTCTGTTTCTGAAACTTGTGTCTCATTAACTTTTGCCATGAGCACTACTGCTTTATTGCGGACGGGCTAAGCTGCAGGACATCTTTGTATTGAGCATTAACTGCCGCCTGCTTGAAGGGGAAGGGAATATAATTTCCATCCCGCCAGACTTTGATCCCGTCGTCGTAGTGAGGACTAGAAGGATTGTCCGACTGGCCGGAGCTGTTCACCGCCAACATAGGCTCATACTGACTGAAATCAATGATCATGCGCATGGAAGGAATGATCCAGGTATTAAAATCCTTGCCCATCATATACATTGACACATTCAGAGTAAATATATCCCCCTCAGCCGGATATGGGCCCCGGTTAAAATACGACCACAAACTTTTCAGCGCCGTGCGTTCAATAAAACCCAGATGGGGCGCCATTTGAGAAGTATCGGTTTCCCATGTATATGTATGTAGAGCCCCCCAACTCCATTTGCCTGTGTCATTGCCCAAAGTTGATTCCAAAAATGCGACGGCATCCGCCAGCGAGCGAGCGATAATTTGCGCTTTGGTTTCTTTTTCCGGAGTATTTATATCGTCCCAGAACGGACTCTCGTCACCCCGGACAAGAAGATGGTTGCAAGTGGCGTTATAGCTTTCGTTGTTGACTACTAAGAATGACTTCCACACATTGGAATCAACAGGACCCAACTCGTCAAGAAAGATATTTTTCGTTACGCAATCTAAGAATGCTTCCACAAGGGCCGCCTCTTTAGAATTTGTCTTCATATCGCCATTGAAATTTTGCAGCATTGCAAGGGCAAGGCGCGCGCGTGCTACTCTTTTTTCATCCTTCCAACTGCCGATTTCTTTCATAATATCTGCGGCAAGCTTTCCTTTCAGTATTACCTCTTTGAGCTTTGGCACAAACAAGGAATGGGTATCCAGCTGCATATCCATGTTGGTATGTGTAGTGTGTTTATCCGTTGCCGATGCCATCTGGGCAATGCGTTCGGCGCGCTCCGGCCAGTACCAGGAGGATGAAAGAATATAGGGATAATCTTTCGGCACGGTGCGGTGATTGGCTGTGCCGATGAATCCGGCGGATGGATTTTTGAGATTCGGCAGTACTTCCTCTTTCAAAAGTCCCGTCCAGTCATACTCGCCGGTCCAACCGGGCGACGGTATAAGCCCGCGGCCTTTGGCCCGGACCGGATAATTACCGGTTACCTGCCAGGCGATATTATCCTTATCCGCGAATACCATGTTCAGCGGTATTGCTCTTATCCGTCTGATAATCGGAATCACTTCATCAACCGAGTTTGCAAAACTTAGTTTGAAGAAAGCATTCATGCTGTCGTCATCCGCGGTGGGAAGCGTTCGGCTCAAAGCCACGCCATAAGGAAGATCGATGGATTTTGTCTGAATGAGATGAATCGGTTCCTTTTTCAACGCTTCGTTCATCAGCGGCCCGTGTACGGTATCGTAAAAAGTCAGGGTGACCGGAGACTTGCCCTTTATATTGAAAACTTCTTTGTGCTCTGCAGCCGGTAGCCACTCACCTTTATACAAATAATGCAACTTCCCATTCACGTTCTTGAGTTGTTCAAGAAACAAATCCTGATTATCCGCCATGACCATGGTCATTCCCCAGGCTATATGGCCGTTATATCCGGCAATGACAACAGGGACGCCCGCAAGGCTCATCCCGGCTACATCATAGGAACCGCACCGGACATGCATCATGTTCCACATGGACGGCATACTTAAAGGAAGATGCATATCGCTGCAGAAAATGCTTGCGCCATTCTTTGTTCTTTCCTTGCTGATTGCCCAATTATTGGAAGCGGCAGTACCGTTCAAACCCACTGAACTCAAAAGCGGCCCAAGCCCGGTTATTCCTGCCACGCTCGCGGCGGCCTTATTCAGATCAATGCCTTTGAGCTTGGCAGCCTCATCGAACGGAATTGGCTCATCGGGATAGATGGGCAGCAGCCAGGCCGTTTTCTCGGCGCCTATGGCTTGAGCGATATTCAAGGCAGCAATTTCTTCATGAAGATTAAAGGAAAGCCCGAAATTTAGCAGGGCGAATATTTTTAAGGAATCAATGGGCTCCCAGGCTTCAGGTTTGTAGCCTGCCAGCGCTAGGCCCGGCGGCAATTTGTCCTTATGTTGATCGAGATGAGCATTAACGCCTTTGCTATAAAATTTCAGAAGCCTGAGATTTTCAGGATTTACATTTTTATAGAGAGTTTCCGCCGCGCCCTTGAGGTTCATGGTGCGCATGTAAATATCCAGATTAAGCACGGCCGGTCCGGCCATTTCGGCAAGACGTCCCTCCGATATCAGCTTCATACCGATCATCTGGGCGAGCCGGTCGGAGGCGTGCACATAACCTACGGCTATGGCCATGTCTTCCATGTTCTTTGCTTCCACGAAGGGAATACCATAAGCGTCACGGCGCACAGTGACCGTATCCTTGAGTCCGGCGATGGTGATATTGCCGGAAGGCGCGTCAAGTTGTACTTTGAAATGCCTATCAATCAGTGTAGTGCAGCTTCCTATAAGAAGGCATATAACGACTATGCCGCAAACCTTTAAAATATTTTTCTCATCATAATTCCGTCTGAATCTAAAATGTAAAATCACGGGTATGAACCCCAAAGCAAGCTTTGGGGTATTATACCCTCTGCTTTTGGCGGAATAATTCAACTTGCAGATATTACTGCCCTGCGTTTGTAATATCTGAGTTTCATTAAATTTGAGTCTCACAATAGAGTTCCGCATTAATCCTCCTCGGGATTGATATATATCATCTTGTTGTTGTGCGTTCCAAAAGTCGTGCACGGACAAAATCGACATGACCTCTCAACACATAAAATTGATTGGCAAACGATGCCGGAACTTTCATGTTGTTTACAGCTTGTTCTATCTGATCAAGACGCGCCAGTAATTCTTTCTGCTTACTTGTATCCGTCCGGTCAATCATATCCTGCTCGAGAGCCAACAGCTGACGGTACCATCGATAGATGCGCATTTTTGTTCCCCACTGATAAATGGCAGGTATGACACGCAATCCCGGGATTAATATTAAAACAATGGGTAAAAAAACAACCAGAATACGGTTGATTAGGCTCGCCATCCAGAACGGAAAATATCTGTACAGGAAACTTTTCCCCGATTTATAAAAGCGGCTGGCATCGTCACTGATGCGGAATTCATGCTCCAGAGGAACAGGAAATTCTCCCCGGCCCTGAAACAGAGTTACCCGGCCATGAATTTCTTTTGCCGCCTCCAAAAGTAAATCAGAGAGAGCCGGATGTAAATCATTACGGGCGATAAGTTCAACTGACGGGGCGATTAAATGAACATCATGGTCCGGCATATTTTCTCCAAAATCAATGGCTCCCTGAGGAAGCACTAATTTATTCAAATAGCCGATACGGCGCGTATAAGCATCGGCTTGGGTAAAATTAACAAGCTGGATTCCCGGATCGTGCAGCAACTTGCGCATTAACTGGGAGGAAGCTGAATCCCCCATAAAAAATACGGCATCAACTTTTCCGTTTAGCAAATCCTGGGCCGCTTCTTCATCGTCCATTGTCAATAATTTCGTTGATCCTCCCGGCTCTATCTCGTTCATAGACAGCAAAGCTTTGGCCAGATAATTTGTGCCGCTTCCATCCGGGCCTATGGCCAATTTTTCACCCTTAAATTGCGAAAGAAGTTCCACGGGCTTGGTTCCTCTATAGAAAATAAAAAGCGGCTCATAGGCAACACTGCCCAGTGAAACCAGCTTATCAATCTTTTGGCCCTTGGCTAATCCCGCCTGCACAAAGCCCACATCAACGCGATAGGAAGGATTGGATAATCTCTGCAAATTTTCCAGAGATCCTTCAGACTTGATAATTTTAAGTTTGACGCCATTGCGAGCCAATACCTTGGCATATTTATCGGCAATTTTATAAAACATACTGTCATCATCACCACTGGTCATGATGATAGTTTTAGGCGGAGCTGAACGAATAAATAAGAAAATGATCAATACGGCGACCAGAGCAATTAAAATCAAGGCACTGATTGTCGCGGTTTTGCCCATACCCATGGTTTCCATTATACTTGTTTGGATTTTTGTAAAACCTGATTGGAAAAAATCTTTGATTGCAGCAGCGATTCCTTTTTGGGGGTCTGTTTTCATTTTCTCCGCTCCTTAGTTTTATCCGCAGCTTGCAGATTGGCCTCAGTGGCCGCCATACTGCTCGCGGTCATAGCCACTGGCGATACAAGTATAATATTGCTTTCTTATGGATGGAAAGTATAGGAAGAACGGTCTTGTATGTCAACCACTAATATTATAACCTTTCTTTTTCTAGCCAGAGAGAGCATCTGTTCGAGCGAGTTTTTCCCCGGAGAAATGTTCAGCAGGGAAGAAGCTTTTCGCTCAATTGGCCAGGAAGAATTGTCCGCTGAGTTCATTGATGTCTCCTATATTTTTGTTGTTGATGGCCGTATTCTTTCCCATTCACTACCTACAGGACATGCCTTCATGCATTCGATGCAAAAATCCACGTCGGTTATCATAGTCTGGCCGTATTCAATTACAAAGTCACGGCGTTTCCAGTGTCGTATGAGCATTTTTATATAGCCGGGTATTTCTCTAAGTTTTCGTGGAGAAAGCCGGTCAAAACCATATGTCCAGTAATTGAAACAGGGATCAACGTCATATCTACCATCTTTGAGCGCCCCTATCGGGCAGGATGTTTCACATTTATTACAGTTACGACACAGTTTGAGATCACGAAAAGAATCGGTCTCGAGTTCCGCCTCGGTGATTATGCCACCCAGCCGCTGGTGCGGCCCGAAGCGTTCCGTAAGAAGCAGATTAGACTTGCCGATCTGTCCCATGCCCGCGCTCACTGCCGCGTGCTTGAGTGACAGGTGCCCAATCACTTTCGTATGGGAATACTTTTTTCCGGTATCGGGATTGATCTTGTGGATTTCCACCGGCTTGTCCGCCGAAACCGGAAGAGTAAGGTATCCGTTCCTCTCCAAAAACCGCGATAATTTTTCACTCACGCTGTCCAGCAGACGCGAGGTCTGCATCTTGTTCCTGGTCCAGAGCTTGATATGGGGCGAGCACACCGCACCCATGCTGTGAGCCACAGCCACGACAATAACGCTCCGCGCAGTAGGCATCAACGCGGTGGCGGGACGCGCCGGCTGTGCGCATATGAGCTTTGCCGCATCCGCAATCCCGATTATGTCGATACCTTCATCATGGAGCATTTTTTTAATGCCTTGGGCATTGATTTCCAATTTGGTAACCTCCCCCTGTCGGTTCGTGAAATTCTAGTGGAGCCCCCTTCGGCAGGAGCCGGAGGCTCCCTACAATAACGCGACCTCCCACGGGTTACACCGCATTCCTTCCCCGGCTGAAGCCGAGGGATTCCAAACTGCGGGATTGATACATATCCTTAGGCGATAGTTAAGAATGATTCACACCGTTTCCCTGATCGCGCGCTTCAGTTTTTTCTGGTAAAGCCAGTTCTTAATAATCGAGCGCGGTTCAATGCCGAAGTAATACCACATCCATAACACACCCGATTGGAGGCTGTCGGAAAGCATACGGGAACGGGGTATCCAAAAAGGATATTGTTCACGGATTTTCCGGGCCTCCTCAAAAGTCTTGACCACAACAGTCCTCCCGTCCTTACCGGGCACAACAATTCCTCCCTCTCGGAGGAGTTTTAATCGTTTCGCTGATTCCTGTACAGTCGGCCCGCATACCAGTGCGCACTGCCCGCAGGTGAGCACGTTTGGGTTTTCAATTTGAATCCCAAGGTATTTCTTTATCAGGCCAGACTAAACCTTGCGCTGTTCGAGTTCGTCTTGCGGAAGGTCTTCATACCGCCGCACAATCTTCCATCCGTCTATCCATTCCTCGGGATGCAGTTTATAGCCGATGCTATGGATGAGTTTATACCGTACCGTCGAATCGCCCACTGATCCCCCTTTTATGAGTAGCTTTTTCCTGATGTTCTCGTTCTCCGGATTCGGCTCCCTTCCCACCCAGGAGCTGATCCAGTGGCGGCCCCAGCTGGAAAATTTTTTATCCGGGGACAGACTGTGGAGGCCGAAGCAGGAAGCGTTGCACAAATCGATACTCCTGCGTTTTCCCCGCGGATGAAGCTCGCTGTTCAGGAACACATACTCTTCCTTTTCCATCTCAAACATTTTTGCCGGGCATGCCTTGTCGCAGACAAGACATTTTTTGCAGTATTGATCTATGAAATACCTCGGTGGAAGCAGAGGATCGCTTTTGAGTACCGCGTCGGTCACCACGGTGGTGAGATAGTGGCTGCGCCGTACTCTTTGGTCATGACATTTCCGGACATACCCTGCCCCACTATCCCACTGACAATAGCTCCGAAGCGATGAGAAAAATCTGGGTGAGTGGAATACACATCCAGCGAACGCCGATAGTTGTTATTCGTCGGGACTGCACGGGCCCTAAAGCCCAGTTCGCACAGGTAATCCGCAAGTCGTTTTGCAATGTGGTGAATTTTCTGGTTGCCTATCAGCTGGTCGGTGTTATGCATGACTGGTGTTTTTTTGGATAAGAAGTCATATATGGCACTCACATTCATGGGCATGGCAAAGCATACTATGGATTTCGCTCCGCGCATGGTATAGGTTGGATCCAGGGAGGGAGGACCGTCCAGTCGTTCTGGGCCTGCCATGCCGATTACCTGTACTCCCTGATTTTTTAAAAAACTCCTAATATTCTCCTCTATACCACTCATTGTAATTCCCCTGTTCTTAATTTTTAATTCATTCGACATACATTTTTATTAAGCATCAACCCGTAACAATGAGTAAGCTTTTGTGATGTTCTCATAAGCGCGTAATAACAATAGCGTTCAGATCAGGTCTTTACTCAAATCCTTCCCAATAGTGGTGCTTTTCAGCTTTAAACCTGACAGAGCAGCGGCTGTAATACCTAGGTCTGCAATGCGAATGGGCCTGTCATGAATACCTGTCTTCCCACCGGGTATCGAAATCGCGGCAACGATGGGCAGTGTATCCACCGATCCGTGGCCGCCATTATACACACGCCAGGAAGGAGACCACGTGGGCGCTTTGATGCCGACATTGGGAATCTGCCCGTTATACACAGGAATCTGCCAGCCGTTTTTCGCCAGAATGATGAGGTCTGGCCAAATGACGGTCTTTTCTTTATCAACATCGACATAGTAAGTGTGGTAGAGCTCGCCCGGCAGGCATACCCCTTCCAGTCCGTTCTTCATGTCGGATCGGTCCAGCACCCACCACGGACATTCTTTTTTGCCGGTCTGGGGGTTCAGTGCCTGGTGGGCCAACAGTAACGCCTTGGCCTTGGAGACCTTTTCCTTGTTTTTCCTCCAGTACAACACTCCGTAGCTGCTCACGCTGAAGGCATACATCTCCTTCTTTTCCAGCAAACCTATCTTCGCAATTATTCCTGCATTTTCCAAAAGACCCACACAATCGGTTGATGAGAAATCTTCGGTATAAAGATGATTTACCGCGGAGTGATCGCTCAAGAGGATGACCTTCGCTTTATCAAGCACACCTTGCCTTTGCAGGCCGGCCATAAGGCGTCCGAACTGGATGTCTATATCGCGGATTACATCCAGGATTGCCTCCTTGAAAAGGAGCTTGTTCCTGCTGCTGACCAGTTGATACTCGGGTTTGTTTTCACAACCGTGAGGCGGTTCATACGGCGGATGGACATTGATGAATTCCGCCGGGTCCCAGGCGCTTCCGATGGCATGTCCCGCATCGTCGCACTGAGCAAGGAGAATGTAGGCCATGTCGGGCTTATCGCGTTTGAATATCTCCAGCGCTGAATCCACGATCCAACTGTCATGGGGAAAATGATTGGCAAAGTGTTCCATCTGCCACGTCAGGAGGCTGCCCTGGCCTGTATAGAGCCGTGTCATGACATTGCTTGGCCTCATAGATTTCCCGAAGAATCCGAGGTGTGCCGATTCCGGATCACAGGCTGCATCCTGAACTGTATGAGGATGCGTAAGACTCTCCCTCTGAGGTGGTTTCAGGTACTCAGGATGATTAGGCCCTGTAACTAAAATATCAATACCCGAGGATGCACTCCCGCTTTTACGGAACATCTCGCCTACCCATTCCTTGCCGGTGATGAGCATGGTTTTGGAGCCGGGCCAGCGCAGCTTCCATGCATTAAAAAGTGTATCCACCGGCCTGCCCTTGTCATCTCGGGCAAAAGACATACTGGTGCGGGTGATAATAACTTCTCCATTCTCATCCCATCCTATTGGTTGTGCCCATACGCTGATGATACCGCTCTGCGCAGAAGATGTTCCCGCAAGCACGTTCAGATGATTCATGTCAGTAGCCGCGGGCAGATAGGACTTGGCATTTCTGTACCATAGCGACTTTTTCAGGAAGGCGTGAATATTGGGCATCAGCCAGTTTCCTTCGCGCCCTCCCGGCAGACCCTTGGCATCAAGCGCAAAGTATTTCGGGTGAAGGGCATCAATGGCAATGAAGATGAGCTTTTCTTGATTATTGCCTTTATTCCCTCCAAGGACAGAGGCCACTGCACCTTTGATGGAGAACAAACCCCAGTTCATAATGGTTATCCCACCCAGAAGTGTGGTAAACTTCCTCAGAAACGACCTTCGGCCTATCTGCTCCTTTGTACAGTTATTACCTGTGAGGTTATCTTTTTCCATATGCCATCCTTAGTTATAATAATTTATTTCATTCATTGCCTTTAGTAAGCCCCTAACGAGAATACACCCGCTTAGGGTTCAAATCCCTCACAGCAAACCGGCTCCCGAAGTAATTATTTTAAATTTATCCCTACATGCATGATTATTAAGCTACCTTTATTCAAACCGGTAACAATAAGGGGAGCCTCAACCTCCCGCAGGAGCCGGAGGCTCCCAAGCCGCGGGATTGACCGCCACTTCCAACCGGCCCATAGCATTAAATAATTATTTATGAAATTAGAAGTAATATACCGGCGACTATAAAATATGTCAACTATGGTTAACAGTAATTAGGATACGGATAAAACATTATTTTGTCTGATTTCATTTTCAGCTAATGTCAAATCCCACGTCGTTTCACTTCGAGGATAGTTTCCAATAGACTTTGGCTATTGGATAATTCGTCTAAAAAACTTCAATGCGCTTTGCTTTTGAAGTTTAAGACTCATTACGACTTACGTTTCGAGCGTCACTTCGTTCGCTCTCAATGAGTCTCACTAAATCCTTGACAATTCCGGGTAAAATAAATTAATGACTAAAGGTCAATTTTAAAGGAGATTCTATGTTAGAAATAATTCAACGAGCCGTAGCAAACGGACAAAAGACACTGTCGGAATACGAATCAAGTTTGGTGATTAAATCAGCGGGCGTTGAGGTCGCACCGGCAGCTCTCGCCAGAACAAGCAATGAAGCCGGACAGATGGCCAAAAAACTCGGTTATCCTGTTGTAATGAAGGGATGCTCCGCCGAACTAGCCCATAAAACAGAAGCCGGTATGGTAAAACTTAATGTCGGCAATTCGGACGAAGTGGTGCATGTCTTTGACGAGCTTATGAGTAAGATTAAAGGTCTTGACGGCGTACTTATTCAGAAGATGGTGAAAGGATCGCGCGAGTTTGTGATCGGCCTTTCACGTGATCCGCAGTTCGGACCATGTGTCATGTTCGGTCTAGGCGGCATATTCACCGAAGCGCTCAAAGATGTGACCTTCAGGGTCGCTCCTCTTTCGAAGGAAGACGCTCTGGAAATGATAGATGAAATCAAAACAAAAAAAATACTCGACGAATTCAGGGGAAGCCCGGCAGTGGACAGGGAAGCTCTGGCCAAAGCTCTTGTCGGAGTGGGAGAGTTGGGGATGAAATACGATTCTATTGCCGAGATAGATATAAATCCTCTGATCATATCCGGAAACAAGCCGGTTGCCGTTGACGCACTTGTTGTTTTAAGATAAAGCTGTCATTGCGAGGAGTGAAGCGACGAAGCAATCTTTCATGGTTTTCATGCATAAACAATACCTTATCTATATCATAACCAATAAAACAATTCGGTGCTATATACGGGAGTAACCAACGATTTAAAAAGAAGAATGTATGAACATAAAAATAAATTGGCAGAGGGTTTTACCGAAAAATACAATATAGATAAATTAGTATTCTACGAAATTTATAATGATATAAATGAAGCTATTGCCAGAGAAAAGCAAATAAAAGGTGGTTCAAGGGCAAAAAAAATAAAATTAATCAAAGAAATGAATAATAAGTGGAATGATTTATATGATCAGATATGAGATTGCCGCGGCACACAAGGTGCGCCTCGCAATGACAGGAAAGAGGAAGATTTAAATGCTTGATTGTTTTTTCAACCCAAAGAGCCTTGCCGTTATCGGAGCATCCAATAACACAGACAAGGGTGGATACCATATCATTAAAAATATCACTGCCGGATTTCGCGGAAAGATTTATCCGGTTAATAAAAGTTACAGCGAAATATTAGGCCTGCTCTGTTATCCCGACGTAGCCTCAATTCCCGGCAATATCGATTTGGCCATATATTTCATACCGGCGAAAGAACTGCCGGAAACGGTGAACGAATGCGCGAAAAAAGGTGTGAAGGGAATCATCATCGAATCGGGAGGATTCAATGAAGCCGGAGCGGAAGGCGAAAGGCTTCAGAAGCTGGCTCTCGAAAACGCGGCGAAAGCGGGTATAAGATTATGGGGTCCCAACTGCATGGGCTTTATCGATGCTCATCGGACTCATGTTTTTTCGTTTATTTATTCAGGCATATGGACCGACGTGCTCAAAGCTGGAAATGTGGGTCTCATTGTTCAAAGCGGCATGCTTTCCGCCGGCTTTCTGCTCCATGCACTACAGGAAGGAATTATGGGAGTAAGCAAGGTATGTTCCATCGGCAATAAATGTGACATTGATGAAAGCGACATCCTCGAATACATGATAAACGACAACGAAACAGAAGTCATCGCCTGCTATCTCGAATCACTTGTGGATGGAAGAAGATTTATCAATCTCGCAAAAAAAACAAAAAAACCGGTAATCGTTCTCCTGGGAGGCAAAAGCAAGG
>CAVQCU010000109.1:0-31628 GCA_963710995.1 uncultured delta proteobacterium | reverse complement strand
ATCAACGCCACGAGTTCACCGCGGGCGACATTTAGCGACACGCCCTTGAGCACCGGCAGGTCAACCTCACCGAGATAGTAGGTCTTATGTATGTCTCGCAGTTCGATCAAATCCATGAATGGGTCACTTCTTCGCTAACATCACCGTTCACTGCCGGGACCACTCGAGCCAGTCTGGCCTTGGCGCTGTCCCCGTCCCACTTGAGGCGTGAACGGACTGCGTTCAGCACTCGGGCCATCTGCAGTTTCCTGCGTTGGTTCACCGATGACTATGCGTAAGCCCTCGGCCAAATCGTCGCCTTCAATCTCTGTCACTATGCCGTCCGTCAAGCCGGTTTTCACGCGGACAGGCCGGACTAACTTTCCTTGCTCGACCCAGATAGTTCCATGCGCTTGTGGTGTCGCAACGGTGTCAGAACCACCGCTATTGTCTCGGCTCCGCGAACCGTCATGTGCATGTGGCGTTTGACGAGATTCCGGTGTAATCTGTTTGGGCCGCGGCGACCAACGCAATGCTGCATTCGGAATCAGTAGCACGTCTTGCCGACGGCCGATTATGAACTGGGCGTTGGCTGTCAGATAAGGCAGCAGTTTACCATTGTCATTTTTGGTGTTGACTTCGACGGTGTAAGTGACGACGTTTTGCGTCATTGTCGCATTGAGCCGAATTTTGCCGACTCGCCCTTGGAACACCTGATTGGGAAGCGCGTCCACGGTAAATGTCACTGGTTGGTCTTTAGAAATATTGCCTATGTCGGCTTCGTTGACCGATACCCAAACCTGGATTCGATTGAGGTCTTTAGCAATTAGAAATAGGCTTGACGCACTCAGACTGGAAACAACGGTTTGTCCGATGTTAACCCGCCGGTCAACAATTACACCTTTGACTGGCGACTTTATAGTACAGTAATTAAGATTGATTTGTGCGGTGGCGAGGCTGGCCTTGGCTTGTGCCAGTGCTGCTTTCGCTTGCTCCACAGCGGCCTCGGACGCCGCGAGGTTAGCCTTGGCTATTTCGTAATTGGCTTTATACTGGTCGTAGGCACTCTGTGCCAAAGCATCTGATGGACCAAGCTTCTGTGCACGATCCCAATCCTGACGAGCCTGTAGTAATTTCGCTTTCATCTGGAGAACGTTGGCGTCGGCGCTGATCTTGTTGGCCTCAGCCTGCTTGACTTGGGCCTTAGCAGTATCCACGGCAGCAGCGTAAAGCGAATCGTCAATTTTGACTAGTACCGTGCCCACATCCACGACAGAGCCATAGTCAATCGCTTTCCCGTGTTTGTCCTTACCGAAAGAGCTAATCAACCCCGAAACTTGAGCACCAACGTCCACTACTACCTCCGGTTCTACCGTGCCCGTTGCGCTGATTGTAGCCACCAGATCACCTCGCTTCACCGGTACCGTGCGGAATGTCTGCACTTTCTTCCCCTTGGACCAGAAGGACCACATACCAACGCCACTGATCACAGCGAGTACAATAACTATCAGGATTGTTACTATAACTTTTCGTTTCATAATTATCTTTAGTTTACAGATATGCTACCTTCTGTCGCGTCGGCTTTGAAGTCAGATGATTGGATACAAACATGCTCAGATGTGCTTCCAATTTCTTGGGCAAACCTAGCGTGCTAGCTCATTCCTTTGAGTCGACTATCCCTGTTTTTTTCCATACTAAAGGTTAAAGGTTGAGGTTCGTTCTCTATATAGTCGCCTGATCTCACGGCTGTGCTGCAATTTCATTCTTTTTGAAGCAATCTCTTATTAGAGGCCATTAGCAGGCGCAGCTGTCTATTTATCCGGGCAGCATTATGGTAGTTATTTCACGGTATACCCGCGGCCATCGAGACAGGCACCAATCGCACGGTTATAGTCTGCACGCATCTGGTTCAACTGTGTTTCTGGCATGCCACTAGCAGGTGCTGTCTGAGTCGGATCGTAATGTGTCTGGCTCACAGCCCAGCTGTGGCATTCGTAACGATCTTTTGCCTGTTGCTTGTCGTTCTGTCCTTGGCGGGGATAGATGAACAACTGTTGTCCTACTGAAACCTGTGTCGTTGGTGGTGCCTGCGCGACTTCACCTTTCGGCGGCTCAACAACCACATAGCCGCCCGCGGTTTGAGTGTAATATGTGTCGTTGGCATAATAGTAAGGAATACCGCCTACCCAGAGCGACGTGTAATATAGAGGCAAAAAGGGAACTATAAGACCAAATGGAGGAAAGTCGACAACAAAACCCCGGCCATACGGGCGGTACCAGACACCTTCGTGGAAATAGTATCTTGAATGGCCATAAGTCACTGCCCGGTAACCGCTTGGCAGCCTGTCAAAGTGCTGACCGCGTGCCGGGTAGACATGGTTATGGCCATAACGTGAATCCATGTGATGGCCGGAGCCGTGCTCTTCCGCACTTGCCACCTGCATAAACCCGAAAAGCATAATCCCCGAAAATACTGCGAGCATAAGCCCGATCACAAAATATTGATTTCTGTTTCTAATGTATGACATGATTATTACCTCCATAAAATCAAATGTAAAATATTAATATTCCTTATTGCACACTGTAGCCGCGGCCTTCGAGACAAGTTGACATTGCACGACGGAAGTCGCTTGCTTTTGTCTCATAACGGGCATCAAGTGCCTGATCGCGATTCACATAAGCTTCTTCCAACTGCTGGGCATTCTGCTCCCTGGAAGTATCAGATATGGCGCCTGCAATGGCCCCGCTTCCTGCACCGATTAACGCGCCAGCCCCTGCGTGCCTCGGTCCGGCTATTAAGGCACCCAGCACAGCACCGGTAATTGCCAGCACTGCGGTATCATGTCCGGGCGGAGGCATTGGTACAACTTTTACGCGTTTTTCGGGTGGAATTGATGATTGACTAGGATCAAAGCCGGTTTGTTGTACCGCCCAGTTGTAACATTCATAGTGGTCTCGTGACTGCTGTTCAGTCGTCTGTCCTTCTTTCGGATAAAAATAGACTTGAGTCATGGGAGCTTTTTGGCTTTGTCCTGCACTAGGGACCTCGCTATAAGCCGCAGGATAACACGCAGCCAGAGAAAAAATTAACAAGAGAAGCAAAAGCCGAAGGCTTACTCTTGAGAAACAAAATTTTGGTATATTTTTTCCTGTCATAATCTTCCATATTGACATCATCATTTGTGTCCTCCTTTTTATTGATACACCTGAGAAACCCTATTTACTAGCTGATTATTCTTTTTCTTTTCATGTGTTTTACATTCACCTTATATAACAATTGTTACAAAACGGTATATACAACCACAAATCCCGCCATAACCAACAAAGTCATAGAGGACAAAAATATAACGTCAATAAAGTTCGTCCAATATAGCACTTTCTCAGGGTTATGTTGTCTCAGAGTGAAAAATATTATGTAACAAACAGCAAGAAACCCGCAGATGAAAAAAGAACCATATCATCCGCTATAGTTTCTATCTTTGTATTGGTTACTTTGAGATTGATGATACCAACAAGAGCCAAACTGAGGCCTGCCAATGTTCCACTCGTTGAAAGGAGCGAAAACAAGAAATGCGGTAAATCTTTATGGTCTTTAACTTTTTTCAGCATAGGTCAGTTACCAATATGTTTAAGTGTAAAATTTTTAAATATTTTTAAAGTCCAACTGAAATCAGAATAATACAATACAAAAAAAGAGGGTAGAACGGATCTCCCTTTGAGACTGTGCCGCAATACTCATCTTCATCGTAAGCAAATCCATTGCGACACAGTCTCTCTCCCTAGGAGGGGAGGGGTATTTTAGTTAGCTATGGGCACATTTCCATTTCTCGACCATGGTCATCGTTACTTCTCATGCTACCGCGAGGTCCGAACCCGGGACCTCTGCCCCAGTGAGAATTTGCCAGTTTTTCATTTTGTTCCGGTGTGAGAATCTTATGGATTTCCAATCTTATTGCCGTTACTCTATCTTGCTTTTCATCACGCAATTTCCGAACTTCTTTTTGAGCGGCAATAATTTTATCCTTATCAGGATTGGCTTGCGACCACAGTCTCCGCAGTGCTACCGACTTATCGAACATCTTTTCCCTCAGTGGCCTCATTGCTTTTTGATTCTCAGATATCAGTGCCTCAATTTTTGTTTTTTGTTCAGCGGAAAGATTTAATTTCCATACTGCCGGTTTACTGCAAGAGCAGTCGCCTTTGCCTACAGCGGGGCTTCCGCCCTCACTCTGACCGAAAGCAAACGCCGGCACTGTTAAAAGCATTCCCAGAACAACAGTCATTAATACCAATGTTAACTTTTTCATAATCAATTTCCTTTCCAGAGTTTTATTGTTTCTTAAAATTATTTTCTACAGTGATTTACTCTCATTGTTTATAAATCTGACAGATCGGTATACAGACACTATATATTCCAGCAACAATTTTCTCGTGATAAGTGAATAATAATTGCCCAACAACATTCCCATGGCGATACTTAATAATGTCAATGTCAGATTCTTCATAATCAATCTCCCTATAGATACGGGTATCTTAATTGTTTTAGCCTTCATATGAGCAAGGCTTATGCCAACAAAATTTAAAATATATAACTTATTGTTATTGAATGATAAATTATGAATAAGCCAAAATATCATTTGTCTTTTATCGCGGTTGAGTGGATAATATATATCCAGTTGATGGTATCCACATGGGTACAAAATAGCCATGATAATACGAGGTGTAGTGTTGATGTTTGTCAGGCATGAATTGTGTTTATTCCTAAAACAGAGATTCCTGGAAACTTTTCAATTAGAAAATTATCAACGGTGAACTAATAAAAAACGCAGACTCCTGCGCTTTTTTAAAATTCAAGACTACTCATCAACTTCATGAATCAGATTGACACACAAAATTCTTCTTCATATATTCATACTGTGAGAAAGAAACTATTATAGAGATATAACAGTTATAATATGAATCATAAAATTGCACATCTGCGCGAAAGCTTTATACTCATCGGCGCCATTATCATGGTTGTTGGTTTGGGTAGCGCCATCTGGATTTATCAGTCGGCTGGCGATTATTCGGACGGTGTTTTGGGTTACGAAATAATAAGTGGAATTGCTTATCCGATTGCACCTGAAGATTCCAAGGTTTATAGGCGTGATTTGGAACACTATGGCGGAAAAGCAGCTATAGTTGTGGATGATTTCAGTCGTTGGTTTATTAGATTATGGCATGGGAAAACACTAGCTTTCACCGTGGCGTTCATTAGCATTTTTATATCCTTATTATTTTTCTTTATTGCCAATCGTTTGCCATTCATCTTAAAATCTGATGCCGACAGTGAAAATAATCGGGAGTGACCTCTATTTGACAATTCGTCATGCTGATGATCTGGACTATCACTGCATCATTTTCCAACACTCGGAAGATTATTGACCTCTTCTATTACTTTTTTGCTGATATCATTTTCTTTTGCATAATAGGGCAACGGCATACTGGCAACATCGATTACTAAAGTATATTTTTCTTTTTCGGCTATTTTGCGTACGACCTTCATAATTGGGGGAAGAAGTTTACGGCCGATTTCTTCATCCCGTCCTTTCATTTCTTTATCTGAATCCTCAATCAATAATTGATAATCGCGTAATTTTCTTTGATAGGTAGTTCCTTTTTCCTGGCGGGCGGTTTCGGTCATGATTGGACCCTGCTTATCTAATTCGTCTTTGAGCCTTTTCAGGTCACTTTCTGCCGCAGCAATTTCTTCACGCTTCTTATCATATAATGTCTTGAATTCTTCACCTGCTTTTTTGCCTGCATCCGTGTTTTTCATTATTTCCTGTAGATTAATAAAACCAATCTTACTGTCAGCGGTATAGCCATTGATATTTATCAGAACAAAACCTATCAGGATAAATCCTGCAATCAGACAAATATTATTTTTCATATAAAATCACCTCATACAGATACTGAATATATCTTTTCATACAGATACTGTATCTTTTTTTATTTTAAACAATATAAAAATAAAAAATATTCATGGCTGCAATGTTTCATAGCCCCGGTGCTCCATTCCGGGGCTATGAAATCTGCTGTCATCGATGAAGCGTTTGCGAAGGATGTCGATGAAGCAGTTGCAGAGAAAGACTAAGATTCTTCCCAGTAATTTATTAAATATCATGCTTTAAAAACGTACATACTCGTTTTTCCCCAAGACAGTATCTACAAACAAACGACTTTGAATAATATTGATGTTGTGAATTACGCTTTGATAGATGCAAGATCATTTTTTTTAAAATTAAAAATTTGTTTTATCTTTGATTGCATTTCATGTCTAAGTCGTCCCAGAAACCGGGGTCCCGCAAGATAGAAGTCTCTTTCGCGCCGGCAGACAACAGCAAGATGAGCATTTTCCGGATAAGAAAGTGGACTTGGTATATTTCCAACACCATTTAATACAGACTCATAAATATTGGCAAATGCCTTATATTTATCACGGCGATTCAGACTCAAATAATGTTTAAGGGGAGTTTTCCGGTAAACTACGAGCGGCTCAGTCAAATTCCAAACTTCACCCAGGGCGCCGGCACGCAACCACAATTCATAGTCGTCGGCATGTTGCTTTGGCTTGGTTTCAATTTCTTCGGCGGTTTTAATGGCACCGATACGCAACCATAATTCATAGTCTTCACCTATAGGTGGGGAAAGGTTTTCATTATACAATCCGGCCTTTTCAGCAACTTTCCTTAGAAAAATTACCGAGGAATGGACCAAGCAGTTTTGACTCAGCAATTTATTATAATCTATCTTCCCCAGCTTATTTTTTTTAAAATATAATGGTGAATTATTCCAGTCTCCCGTCCCTTCCCAAAAAAAAGCGTTGCACCCCAGCAATACACAATCGGGATGACTTTCCAAAAAAGCTACCTGATGTTCCAGCTTCTTAGGCAGCCAAAGATCATCATCATCCAGCGGCGCAATATAGGGAGCAGTTCCTTGCCGAATAGCGCGATTTCGGGGAACAGAGGGATAGCCCGCATGCGTTCCGGGCAGATAGACAAAACGTTTATCCTGCAGAAAAGGTTTTACGACTTCATAAGTCTCTTTCGATTCCCCGTCTTCGGCAATCCAGCATTTCCAATGCGGATAACTCTGATTTGCCACACTCTTCAAAGCCTCCCGCAAAAGGTTGTATCGCTTATATGTCGTTACAATGATATCTACTTTCATCAAAAATTTCCAAAATAACTAATACCGCAATGATTTAAATTGATATAAAATCTTTGGATATTTGTAGGTTATCGTTCTTTGCTTTTCGGAAACCGTTACCTTGAAATCAGGTAATGATCAAAATGCACCTCCTCTGTTACCTCTTCTACCTCCTCCGCTTTTAGAATTTTTTTCCGGTTGTTGTTCCTTTTCAGTTACATCCACATTGTTGACTATAAAAGTGCAAACATAATCAGTTCGAACGCCATTAATTTGCAGAGTAAGGATCACCTGAAAGGTTTTACCTACAAAAGGTTCAGCCTTCGTTCTTAATTCTTCTGCGGTTCCTCTGACTTGAGTCGGCAGGAAGGAACTTCTCTTCCAATGACCTTGATTTTTATGAGACTTCCTGCCGGATTCTTCTTTCTGCCAACAATCTGCCGGATATACGAAATCTTCAAGAGTGTCTTTTGCATAAATAATAGTGGGAGGATGAAAATCGTTTCTTTCTTCATAGCCTATTCCAGAATGTAGTAATTTGTGAGTTACACCCTCCGCGTCAATGAATTTCCCTTCATCCCAAATAATCTTCACGGGATTATCCGCTTTATTATGGACTACAAAAACTATATCATTAGACGTCGGACGCCATTTTATTCTCACCACCTCATCTTCAAAATAAAATTTTGGAATTCCTTCCTCAAGGACTGTTTCAATTCTTTGTTTTTCATATACCTTTTCAGTTCCAGTGGATTTTTCCACAGAGAGCAGAGATATATCATAACTTGCATTGGCAACTTTGTATGGCCGGTCCGGTTGTTTCCACAATGATGATTCGCAGCTTATTAAGGTGGCAACAATTAAAGCGCAAAACAAGATAATGACTTCTTTACGCATGGAGTATGTTCTTTTAATTCTGTTCACAAATTGCTACCACCTCTAAGCTAACAGGTACTATTAAAAACGTTTGTCAGATTTTATTCTTTCTTCGCTTTTTGAGACTTTTTATCCTTTTGCTGGTCTTTGACTATGTGGTGACGATGGTGTGCCCACTCTTTTGCATGGTGTCTGTGAGGCATTCTATCAAGTTTGGCAATCTGCTCTGCAGTAAGAATTTTACGCCACTCGATTTTCATCTGAGCTTTCTTTTCCGATAACTGCTGGCGAAGTTCACTTATTTCCTTTTGCTTGGCAATAAGTGTTTCATCATCTGTCTTGGGATCTGTGAAAAGTTTACGCATTTCTATCCGCTTGATTTCGAGATTGTATCTCAAATCTCTCGTATCACTACGGAAGCGGTTTCTCAGTTCCTTCATCTTGGCTAATTGTTGATCTGTAAGGCCGAGATGGTTTTTAAAACAGAATTCTTTGTGGGAACCAGGTTTCTTATCGGTCTGAACGGCATATGTCGGCAACACAAATGCTGCAGATACTATAAGGACAGCAATAACGATAAATATTTTTTTCATTTTCTAAAACTCCTTTCGCAAAAGTATTTTGATCATATTAACAGCAATAAATAGGCCAATCAGAATAATGTATGGCAAAGATATAATATTACTAAGTATTATTTAATAGATACTTAAATTTCTTAAGCGATAGCGGATAGAATGTATCCACTTATTGGTATCCAGATGGGTAATAAATATGCAGGGATGCTACCAATACTTTATGTATTTCATCCCGTATTCAATAAAATGCCCAATTGTTTTTTAAAAAACAAAATCAACTGGAAAATTGTTCTTTCCATCTTCCTACCCCACATATTATTTATTACCAAAGATCTCCTATGGAAAAGTTTTAACTTATTTTTAAAAATCTATCCATAACCATGAAATTTTTTCCCTCCGGTAACCGTTATTGATAAAGCATGATTCTCTGGATACTTATTATCCAACTGGATACTAATCACTGCATACATTCTATCCATTTTCAATGAAAAGGAACGTCTCAAGAAAATGTATAATTACTATATGTGATTTGATATCTTATACTTATGCTATTTTTCTCTTTTAGGTGTACTTCTTGCTTATTATTCATAGAAACACATTGAATAGTGGAGTATAAAGACTTAAATTATATTTATAGAGTTAGGCAAGGAGAAAAAATATGAAAAAAGTTGCTAATTATCTTTTTATTTTTACACTGGCCATCTTGTTTGCTGTCTGTTCATTGAAATCAGCTTCGGCTCAGGTTGGAGGGTATATTGGTGTATGGGGAGGCTATACAATCAGTCCCGATGCAAGTTCTGGTGATTCTTATAATTGGAATTATTATAATAGATACGATTTAGACATTCAGGAAGCTTGGGCGTTAGGAGTAAAAGTTGGTTATACCCCACCTCAATTAAGATATTTCTCATTTGAATTTGAATACAGTTATTTGGATCCGGATATAAACAAGTCAGTATTAGGCCAAAACAGAACTGGCTTTGTTGTTGTTGACGGTGATGTAAAGTTAAATAATTTTATTTTTAACGCCATTGCAAAATATCCCCTGGGAAGATTTCATCCTTATGTGGGTGCAGGTATTGGATGTTCTTATACTGATATGTCGGCAATAGCCTCTCAAAGCGGTGTGATCAATTCAGCGTCTGTAGGAAAAGATTACACATCTTTTGCCTGGCAACTATTGACAGGAGTTGAAATTGACATAATAAATAATTTGTCAGTGGATATCGGCTATCGTTATTTTGCTACAGAAATCGAATTTGGAAATAATACAGAAATTAATTTTGAAAATGATACAAAAATTGATTTTACAACAAGCATGATAACTTTGGGGTTAAAGTTCCTTTTCTAAGAACTGTTCATCTTTGGGCGTGAATTTTGTTTGTTACGGATTGAAATGTTGTATGAATTTATAAAACACGAAAAACAGCATTACAGGAAGTAAGAAATATTTTTTTGATTTCCGAATCGGCAGAACTCTTTGTTACACTAACAAATAGATTAATGAAGTAGAGAAAACTGAAGATTACCAATTGAAACATACATGACAGTATTCTGTCACAAAGGAGAATGAAAATAGCCTTGTCGACACTTTTTATTGTGAGTTGAATAATATCAATATATTAGACTTCTATTTTCAGAGGAAAGAGAGTAATGCAGTATTATCCGCTCGCATAACACCTCCACATTCGAGCCTCTTATTGAGTCTATTTGCTTATTGAAATAGCAATAATAACTGATATCAGGAAGACAACCGGGAAAAGATATACAGACCATAAATCAAACAGATGCGCCTTATGATCCCTGCCATCATGATACAGCTTTAATACAACACATGATTCAAGTACAGAAAGAAAAATGAAAAAAAATCCTAGAAAATGAATATGGTCCGCTAAGGTTAACACGGGGCTCTCAAATATCCTTTGCGATACAACAATATGGGATGATACAGCACCAAACATTCCCGTTACGCAGACGCTAAAACGAGGGGCCGCATAATGTTTTGGGTGAATGAGAAATGTTAAAAATGCAATTGCGACTGAGATAAACAATGCAATGAAGGTTTTTAAGAATAAATTGATGCCTTTGTGATCAATATGAATATCAAACGTGAATCGTGAATATGTTGCTTTTTCATCACGACTTCTTGACGGTTTACCAAAATTAGTTTCATATATATTATTGGTAATATATACTTTAAGGGCGCTTATAGCCCAGTCATTGATGTTCAAACCGGAATAGATTTTTGAATTTTCCACATCAGGGACGTAAATCAATTTTTTAATATCGGCATCCTCGTCTTCGACATGTATTGATATTATTTGCTTGTCCCAGGGATACGCGGATAAATCGAATGGTGTATGAAGGTTCGCTCTGCATCGGTAAGAAACATGATGATAATCACCATGTGTGATTAAGTTATCCTGCCTCGCTTTATATGCAATGTATCCGTTCATTATTTCAAAATTTCGCGGATTCACATCACCCTTCCATTTAAACCAAATATAGAAATCAACGGTGTAACTACCTTTTCTGACATCAAGGTCATAAACATCCATTATATAGATCCCGATAGTTACTTTTGCCGGATTTTGATGTCCTGATTCCTTGGATAGGGCATCGGGCGAGAAAACAAAAACAAGGATTATGCTGAAAAACAAACAAAAGTGATTAAAAAATGTACGCACAAATGATTTCATCATATTGAACCGTGTCTCTCTAATACGTACTTCTCTGTTTTTGATGCCAGTATGAGATCACTGCCTCCTGCACCTCAATTCTGGTGTAGCAGTAAGCTTTGCCGTCAATGGCGTTAGGTTTTATTTAGACGCCGCCGCCGCTGGATTTGATAAGACATTGCTTATTCAGGGTTGAACTATAGGAAGCCAGGTCTTGTATGTCAAGATGATTTTGGCCACAAAATGCAGATTGCGATTTTGTTTCTTACGGTTTGAAAGCTAGCATTTTTGTCGAGGTTGACGATTTGAGACTAACAGGAAGTTAGAAACAAATAATTTTACTAACATTAACTGGCGATAATTGAGATTAAAGCTTTTCTTGGACGGGGGCCATCAAATTCACAAAAAAATATTGATTGCCAAGTTCCTAAAACCAGACAACCATTTTCAATGATGACTAGCTCGGATGCGCCAACCAGAGAAGATTTAACGTGAGCCGCGGAATTTCCTTCCATATGTAGGTAATTAGCGGATAAAGGAACAGCCCTATCCAACGCTGTAAGAATATCGCGCGGCACATCAGGATCGGCATTTTCGTTGATAGTAATTGCTGCGGTTGTGTGGGGAGAAAAAATAATGCACAAACCATTGGATATCTTTTCGCTATCGATTACAGATTGAACTGAAGCTGTAATGTCTAACATCTCTATTCGTGAATTTGTTTGAAGATGGATTTCCTGCATATATTTATCATCAAAAAATTAAACACCACAAATTCGTGGTATAACACCTCATAAAAAATACAGATGACAATGTAAACTTTTGTTAATATTTAATTGAGTTATAAAAAATGATTCTGATATGCTCAAAACCATACTCCTATTTTTTTGAATTTCAATAATAATATTAATTTTTAATTATAATACAGCTTGATAATTAATATTCAAAATGTAAGGTATAATTTTTGTTTATTGTAATATATTGAAATTAAAAGAGTTATTAGGTTAATATTAAGTTATCTGTAAAAGTTAATATTGAAATGTCGAAAAAATATCTGATATTTCGCGCTTTGCTACGAAGCCGGTAAAGACATGGGATTTCTAATAGTCATATAATCCTGTTCATGCGAAACGATATCTTAATTTTAATAAATGTTTATATAAACAACCCATGAAAACTTATACCGACAACCAAAATAAAATGGTTCCGTAAGCGATAGGAAGCCTCTAAACAGGATATTGATTATTTCATTATCTTAATGATTTGCGGATTCAATGCTTTTTCCAAGCCGATCATAGAACCGACCATTGTTTCCTGAATTTTAGGCCATTCCTGTTCATCAAGATATCCCCCGTATGAAATTGTTTTCTTTATCCGGCAGGCCTGTTTATTTTCTAATGGTTCCCATTCGAGTTGTTCGCCGAAGCTTTGTTCAATTTCCTTCTTTGCCATTGATAGCTTTTCAAAAATTTCTTTGTTCTCTGTTCCGCTGTCTTTCCCTCTGAAAATATAGAGTTCAACAGTGCCGTGATGCTTTGTGATGCTGTAACAGTACGTAAGACCATAAACACCGGCTCCCGATCCTATCCACCCACCATTGGAAGGCGTTAATTTAGAATGAAGGCTGGTTTTTGTTTTCGAGTACTCCAACAATTGTGTCCAAAAGCGAAGGCGTAGTTTATCCTTGTTAGATAATTCACTTTTGAGTTTATCAGTCCCAATTTTTTTAGTTTCCTCTAACGCTCCTTTCAGTGTATCACTCACAATTTCTTGAGAATACTGCTTAAAGGCATTTGCCACAATTGGTGAAAATTTTTCTACTGTTTGCTTGCTTGCATGTCCAGGAAATGAGGTTTGCTTAATAAAAAACCGTGTAAAATCTTCTCCAGGCTTTTCAATCTGTTCCCTTAAATAACTTTTTATTTCGCCTGTATATTTAAGTATTTCGGCTCCTGAAATTATTTTTACCGGATTAAAATTTTCCTTACAAAATTTTTGGAGCTCTAAGATTTGTTGATCACGTATAGATGGGACAATATCCAATGTTAAGAAAGGATGCCGATCCATTTTGTTTATCTCGTCTAAATCAGCAAAGAATTGATATTGAATGCCATTGGTTAAAATGGCAAATTTAGATTTGGTTGCAGCATAATATGGAAATAACTGGCTGATGTCGTTTGACTGCAAAGTTGTCTTCGCACTTTTAACTTCAATCAAAATAGTTGGTTCCTGATTGAAAATAATCGCATAATCAACTCTTGCATCCTTTTTAGTTCCAAATGCTGATCTGTATTCTGGAATCACCTCTGTAGGATTAAAAATATCGTATCCCAAAGTCTGCAAAAAAGGCAAAATCATCGAGTTTTTTGTGGCTTCTTCAGTAACAACATGATCCTTAATCTTATCGAACTGGGCTGCTAATTCTTTTACCTTATCAGCGAAATCCATATTCTCCCTCCTTAAAATTTACAAGTATCCGCATTTAAAATGAATTGATCATGTATAATACTTTTATATATAAAATAAAAGCTAATTTAATATACATCGTCTATAGACCAATATCCTCCTTTAAAACTATAAATATTTATAGGAGGAATTGTGGAAGATATCAAATCGTTGATTGGAAAACGGATTAGAGATTTAAGGAAGCAAAGAGGTCTTTCTCAAGAAGGGCTTGGCTGGAAAGCGGAATTGCATTTCACATACATCGGTGCAGTTGAAAGAGGAGAAAGGAATTGTTCCATAATTACCTTGGAAAAAATCGCAAAAGGCTTGGGGATAAACATTAAGGATTTTTTCGATATTCCCTTTCATAAAACAGACATCAAGAAACTTAAAAAAGAAATCACAAATCAAATAAATTTATTATCTCCGCAGGCGCTGACACTTCTTAAAGAAATGTTGAAGCACATTGATATGGACAAATAGCTGAATAACCGCTCTACTAATCATTGAGTATCTTCAAAAAAAATTATCAAAAGCTACGACACCATCCTATTTTTTGCACCTTATACGATATTTTTGGGGTTCATCCGGTTGTTGCTTACTTCCTGTAAGTGAGTGTTTAGGATTTTTCAAGAATATACTTTCTTTCAAATGGTATTCCTTATTCTTTGTCCGTCTTTGTCCATTCTTATCTGTAGCAATTTACATTTTGAATATCTAGTAGCCAGGCAATTTTACATTTACAGCTTGCCTTTCTCCCTTCTGTACTGATAGTGTAATAGGAACTCACATAGACGAAATCTCTCAGGATGATACAGTACATGGACAACAACGACGATATAAAACTGCTCCTCATGGAGGAACAGACCCTCCTCTCACGCGAAAGGACGATGCATTCATATATGCAGACAGGCTTAGCCTTCACGTCTGTTGGTCTTGTTATCATGAAGTTTATGAGTGGTCTGCTCTATTTTTGCGCAGGTGTATTCTTTATTATCCTGGGCTTCCTTCTCATTGTCGAATCGGCGAGGCGGTATGTGCACTTCAGAAAGGCAATCCGAAAACTCCGCGAGAAGGAAACAAAACTAGGATATGAGATTGGGGATGTAGAAACGAAATGTAATCATAATCATAATTCCTGAAACCTTTATGGTCGGCCAGTCGGCACAAATAGTAGTGAAAATAGATCTATTTATAGGGGAAAGAAAGGGCAATTAATAAATTGGTCAAGAAATCCAAAAAAAACTTTTCTACCGTGGTGGTAATATCACTGATCGTAATAACTGTTGCCGCCATCATTTATGCAATACTGTTTCAGGAAGCGCCTGTGGAATTAAAGCCGCAGAAAGCACCGACCGGGGAGTCGAAGCCGCAGAAAGTTATGCCACCGAAAAAAGGAAAAACGAAGCCAGTAAAAGAAGCTCCTTCGGCCCAGAAAACAGAACCGGTAAAACCAAAAGAAAAAATAGTTGTTTCGCAAATTGAAAAGATTCCTCTGCCGCTCAAGCAGTTGTCGATAATAATAGATGATATTGGCAATGATTTGGTGCCGGTGCGAGAACTTTTAAAAGTAGATGCCGATATAACTTTTTCCATTCTTCCGCTTTGCAGCCATAGCCGAGAGTCAGCGGAAATGATCCATAAAGCACATAGAGAAACGCTCTTACATCTGCCAATGGAGCCTAATTCCTATCCCAGAGAAAACCCGGGTAATGGAAGTCTTTTTACCGATATGAATAATGAAGAGTTAGCCTCTCTGTTGGAAAAAGATCTTGCTTCAGTTCCTTATGTCTCCGGTGTCAACAACCATATGGGCTCTAAGTTCATGGCTGATGAAGAGAAACTCGTTGTTATTTTCAACATACTAAAGAAAAAGAAACTTTTTTTTATCGATTCACGGACTACTGCCAACACTAAAGCTCCCGCCGCTTCAAAAAAAACAAATATACAGTTTGCTTCACGTAAAGTTTTCCTTGATAATGATCGCGATTATAATGAGATTTATAATAAATTACTGGCGGCTGCCCAAAATAGTTCTTATGTATCACCTTTGATCATTATTGGTCATCCCTATCCGGAAACTATCAGGGCAGTTAAGGATGCTAGCCGCGTATTAAGGGAGAAGGGGATTTTGATTGTTCCGGTGTCAAAGCTAATCAGTCCTCGTGGGATAATATAGCGAGTCATCCATCATAACTTCTTTCCTTTATAAAATACAATCATTTCGGAATTGAGCATGCAACAATCCAAGTTGAAACTTCAACGGCTAGATTACATGGAAAGGAAAAAACAAAGGATAAAAGCTTTCTTTAAATATTTTTCGTTTTGCATATTGTTTCTTTTTGTAGTGCCGGTGAAGGTATTTGCCGCTGATGCTATTTCCAAAGATCTGAAGAATTTTATTGAAGTTCTAGAACGCCAGTGCAGTAAATATGGCTGGACTGATGTCAAGCCAAAAGAAATACCATGGGAATATTATCGAACGACGCAGAAAAAACACCCGCTCATTTTTGTCCATTTTGGCAATTCGGTAGAAAATTGCGTTCTTTTCCTGGGTTGTGTCCACGGTGATGAACTGCCGACCGTTTATCTGATGTTGAAGTTGGCGCACTATATCAAAGATAATCCACAGATCTTTAAAGACAAATGTATTGTCATTGCGCCTCTCCTTAATCCTGATGGCTTTTTGGCGTCTCCGCCGTATCGCGTTAATGCCAATGGTATTGACATTAATCGGAATTTCCCTACCGAAGACTGGTATGCTGAGGCGCTTAAACAGTGGACGTTGAAATACCATAAAAATAAGCGTTATTATCCAGGGCAAAAACCGGATTCGGAACAAGAAACAATGTTTCAAGTGGCACTGATTAAACGGTTTAAACCAAAAAAAATTCTTACCGTCCATTCGCCATTGAATTTTTTTGATTATGATGGTCATTCTTCTGATCTTGATACTTTCGAACACTGGATGGAAATAATATCCAAAGAATCAAACCACCTCTTGAAGAAATTTGGCGTCTTTCCCGGTTCACTGGGAAATTATGCGGGAAACGAAAGAAATATTTTTACAATAACGTTGGAGCTGCCCACATCCGATCCCAACAAAGCCAAAGAATATTACCTCAAGTTCCAGAGATCAATTTTAAAATTTATCAATGTACCTGTTCTAGTAGCACGGGATTCGGGGCGATGACGATAAAATTGGAAATATCGTCTTTGTTCTTTTTTAATAGCCTGTTCAAATGTGCTCACTTTTAAGTAGCAGTGTAAGGCGATACCTGATGGACAAGTTTGGCGTAGACGGATTTCGCATTACAACTATCGGTTATGGGCCTAATAAGCCAATTGCAAGCAATGATACGAAAGAAGGGCGGCAGAAAAACCGTAGAGCTGAAGTATTTATTAAAGGAGCAAAAGCAAAGTAAACTTATAACCTTTTCTCATCAAAAAGATGAAGGCCTCATGACCGTTATAAAGGCTACGAGGCCTTTCTATTATTATAACTTGCGGATTAAAAGGTTGTATTTTAGTCAAGATTGACGATATGTGCGATAATAGGAAGAAGTTCTTTTTCCCTTAATTGGAAAAATATACAATTCAGCATTGCATGTTTCATCCCGCCATCAATAATAAAGTTCGGAGCAAAGGTTAGATATGTTACGTTTCATATGGCATAGGTCGCGATAGACAAGAGGTTATTTGCCGAGATACTGGCACGGATTGAACGATTACGATACTATTATGCTTCTTAATAGAGGGTTTTTAATGTGAAATGAGGGATACCTGTCTCTTGTTGGCGTTTTTCATTGTGATAAATGTAATTTTTCATTAAAACTTCGACTCTATTGAAAGAAAACATTGAAAAAAACTTGTTTCAAGTGATTGAATAGGTTAATTATGAAACGTACGGCTAAATTATGGAGGGGGTATTAACCCTAATGATTTTGATATGGGGAATGTCAGTAAAATATCAAAAGGTCAAAGGCAGACATGGTTCCCTATGAGAAAAATCAAACAGTTTAGTATTTTTATCATATTTTTTGCGGCACTTTTAATTGGCGGCTGTTCTACAACCGGCAACACTGTTGTTGAGAAGGGAACGCCGCAAGGATTGCTGCCACCGGCGCATCATACGAAGAATGGTTTTCGCAATATTTATGATAATACGGAACATGGATTAGCGGATTATCTGCGTTGGAAGTTGGGGTACTTACCTGATGAAGAACCGCCCATTACTACTGCTCAGAAGATACCCTATGTGCCGGATATTGTCACACCGGATTATCAGCTCATATATCATCCCGATCCCGCTAAAATACAGATTACCTGGATAGGTCATGCGACGTTTTTAATCCAAGTTGAGGGGATAAATATCTTAACTGATCCTGTTTTTAGCAGCAGCATATCGCCTGTTGGCGGTATTGGTTACAAACGGCGCAGTCCTCCGGGGATACCCTTTGATCGCCTGCCGCCGATCCATGCCGTTCTCATAAGTCACAATCACTATGATCATCTCGATTTATACACGGTTAAAAAGTTGGGCAACAAGCCAAAATATTTTATTCCTCTGAAGCTTGGGCAGTGGTTTCACGATCGGAAGATTACGAACTATATGGAGATGGATTGGTGGGATACATCGATGTTCAAAGGCATCCGCATTGTGTCTGTACCTAGCCAGCATTTCTCCGGGAGAACCGCCCGTGACGGCAATAAAACGCTCTGGGCAGGATGGGTATTGGAAACGAAACGAGGGAAGATACTCTTTGCCGGTGATACGGGATACTCTCCCCATTTCAAGGAAATCAGAGAAAAGCTGGGGCCGATGCGCCTGGCGCTCTTGCCCATCGGGGGATATCGGCCTCGTTGGTTCATGAAGACCATACATATGGATCCCCCGGATGCCGTGTCCGCCCACAAGGATCTTCAGGCGGAGCAATCCATTGCCATGCATTGGGGAACCTTTCATCTTACCGATGAACCGCTGGGTGAACCGCCCCTTTATTTAAAAAAAGCCATGAAAGAGGCGTCTATGGCGGATGATTCCTTCCTCGTGATGAAATTTGGTGAAACGCGTATCTTTGAATAAAAAATGGATAAAAAGTCTGCTTGTATATCCCATGCGCACTTATTTTCTTGTTGGATGTAATCTTTTGTCAACAATGGGTTCATTACGATAGGAGTGAGTCATGTGAACTAATAAATAAAAATACGCAGACTCTTCGTATTTTTAAATCCAGTATAAACATCAATGCCCCAAACCGTTCCAGGAGTCATTCCTTTGTCAACTCTCTCCGCTGGTACCTCATCAATGCTGGTTGCCCGAAAAGTCTTAATGTGATACTTGCTGTACGCAAGTCATTTTTCATGACTGAAAATAATTCCAGGCTAGGCTTATATTAAAATGTCAATTCTACAGATCCTAATCCTTGCCATCGTTCAAGGTGCTGCTGAGCTTTTGCCAATTTCAAGTTCTGCGCATGTCATCGTGGCCGAAAAACTGATGCACATTGACCCGAGCAGCCCAGAGATGACCCTCCTTCTTGTCATGCTTCACACCGGCACAATGTTCGCCTGCATTTTTTATTTCTGGAAGTCATGGAAGACACATTTCTTTTCCTCTGGAAAGGCTATATGGAATATTTCTAAACTCGTCATAGTTGCCACCGCATGCACCGGGATTATTGGAATTGCCATCAAATATCTTATCGAAAAATTTGCCCTGCGAAATGTTCCACATGCAGAAGTAGAACTTCTTTTTGGAAATTTATTTTTAATTGCATCAGCTCTCGCAGCGGTGGGTATACTTATTATCTACGCTGGATATTACGAGAAAAAGTTAAATCCGACATCTCCTTTGAATTTAAGCTCATCCATTTGGATTGGCCTAATTCAAGGTATTTGTCTTCCCTTTAGAGGGTTTTCCCGTTCTGGGGCAACGATTTCCACCGGACTTCTTTTGAATGTGGACAAAATAAAGGTAGAAGAGTTTAGCTTTGCTTTAGCTGTCATTATAACACCACCGGTAATAATTCACTCAGTCCTCAGACTATTAAAGGCTCATGCGGCAAATGTTTTGCATACTATAGATCTAATGGCTCTTTTTTATCCCAGCATGTTGGGCATGCTTTTCAGTTTTGTCTCAGGAATTTTGGCTCTTAGACTTCTCTCTAGTTTCTTAGATAAGAACCGCTGGCACTATTTTGGGCTCTATTGCCTCCTTGCTTCATGTATCGTATTCATTCTTCACTATTCAGGATTTTAAACTTTAGTTAGCTATTGAGTCAGCAATGGCTCTGCTTTTTTATGCACCTTTCAACCAATAATCCTCAATTATGACAATTGTCCACGACTGAATAGTTGTAGGTGGCACTAGCCTAGGCCATGTAACATTTTTCATAAAAATTATTTGTTGATTAACGATTATAAGGTGCGACGGCGGAGTTAATGGTTTCCGGTCTATCAGACTTGTGAAAAACTTCCTGTTATTAGGAAAGGAATACATTTGCATTTATGAATAGAAAAGGGCATAATTTAAAACAAATCATTTAAAATTGATGAAATAAAAAAGGAGGCGCAATCAATGAAAAGAATTTTTATAGTTATCTGTACAGTAATAACAATATTCTTATGGGGGACATTAGCAGTTGCAAGTGATCAAGGAAAGGCAAACCCTCCCATGGGTGGTAGGGGTGCATGTAAGGCTGATGTTGAGAAATTCTGCAAAGATATTAAACCAGGTGGTGGTCGTATAATAGCATGTTTAAAGAGTAATAAGGATCGACTTTCACAGGAATGTAAGGATGAAATAGCGAAGGCACGGGAGAATAGAAAACAGCAACAGCCTAAGAGTGACAAGCCTGAACAAGAATAAGGCGGGATTGTCAATACTTTGTGAATAAATAGAAATTTGTAATAATTTTTTAAAAGGCGGATTTAAATCCGCCTTTTATGTATAAATATAATAGATGAATACACCCTTCTTCCTGTAAGATTGTTTTTCTTATTTTCCCGATTCATACAACCTTTCCAACGGTAATCAATAGCTTTTGTTTGAATCCCACATTGTGAAAAAATAAATTGACATATAAAATAGATTCTCTTATGCTTTTTCACCTTCAAATCAAATTCTTACCAAAACTCCATTTCTTCTGGCAATACCTGCTTTATAATTACCCTTTGTTGAGCAGATTATGAAAAGAAGATATTGTATTAAATTGCACATTTAAAGCTGCCAAGAGGTTCTTATGCATTTTGGGAAGTTTTATCTTTTACAGAACTTAATGGGTTTTAATATCTACTAAACCAAAATTTAATTTTAGAGGAGAAAAGATTATGAAAAAAATTTTATTGGCAATTGCAGTTATTGTAATTATTCTTGGCACACTTTTCTATTTTAAAGGACCAGCCTTCTTATACAATAAAGCAATCGACAAAATGCGCAGCGAAGCCGGTGTAACGATTAAATCGGTGAACATCCCCGATTTTAAGATTGTCTATTTAGAGGGAGGAACCGGCGATACTATCATTATGGTTCACGGTCTTGGCGGAAATAAAAATAACTGGTTGGGCTTTGCAAAATTATTAACGCCCAATTACCGTGTAATCATTCCCGACCTTCCCGGTTGGGGTGACAGCTCCAAACCCCAAGACAAGAATTATAGTTACATGTCACAGGTGGAAAGATTAAATTTATTTGCCAAAGAATTAAAACTGACAAAATTCCATTTAGTAGGAAATTCCATGGGTGGAGATATAGCCGGCAATTACGCAGCGACTTACCCGGAAATGGTTAACACACTTGCACTCGTGGATTCTGATGGTGTAAAATCCCCAATAAAAAGCGAAAATGACTTGCTTAATGAAAAAGGCATAGGTCCTTTTATTATGAAAGATGTAAATGACTATAATAAATTTACGGAATTTATTTTTGTGAAACCACCTCAAATGCCTTCCTTTATAAAAAAATATTTAGCGAAACAAGCATTGAAGGCACAACCCTTTAACAAAAAAATGTGGAAAGATATGGAACCCTATAGATATATACTGGAAAGCAAATTAAACAAAATTACGGCTCCCACATTAATTATATGGGGAGATTCGGACAGAATTATTCATATTTCCTCTATTCCAATTTTTGAGAAAAATATTAAAAATTCTAAATCAGTTATTATTAAAGAATGTGGTCATGTTCCGCAGATGGAAAAACCTGCAGAAACAGCTGCAGCATATCAGGATTTTTTGAAGGGGACAAATAAATGAACAACCTTGCCTACGGGGTTAGGTTATCTTAATGTAGGTATGTAACATAAATCTCACAAAATCGTTTTCTTGGTTAATGAATGAAAGGCAGCGTCAGAAATGACTCTGCCTTTTTTATTGATTCTTTCAACCAGTAATCGTTAATTTATAGAACTATCTTTTTTGAGGACTTGTAGGTGAAAGAAATAGTCATATGCTGTCAATATAATCCCTTTGCAAACCAGAAAATACGCACTAACCGAATTAATCTTTTTCCTGAATAAGGGTATATTACTATAATCTTTCAGGATCGACTAAAAAAACCACCTCTATATGAGCTTTTTTGGCGAAAGACGATATAAATAACAGTTACCCTTATCCATGATTTGCACTATAGGCAAATATTTTTCTCTCATTATGTTTCCTCCTGACCATCTGGCATTTTTTTGTCTTCGTAAACTATCTTCATTATGACTGGGCCACCTCGATCACTATCAAGTTTTAAATCCGCTTTGTCACCATAGACTTTTGGTAACAAGTTCTTTGCAATCCATTGTCTGGCTTCAATTCTTAATCGGCTGCGCTGAATATATTCTCCATTTACTTTTATATATTTTTTGCCGCTCTTGTCTTGAAGCTCCATATAGTCGTTAATGCCATCATCTGCGATGTCGATTATTTGATCTGCGTGATATTGGGCTTGCTGTTCTCTAGCTTTTATATAGTTATTTGAAAATTCCTCTCGATACCAGTCCGATCCTTTCCATAGCCATCTCATAATTGTTGAATAAGACGGATTGCCATCTATTGCACAAAATGACGTTAAAGATTTACCATTGGCCAACCATTCACAAATTTGATTTCCTAATTCAATTGAATAGGTTTGTGGTCTTCCTGGCATTTTATCTTCCGGTTTCTTTTTGGGTCTTCCTCTTGGTCTTTTTGGTGTGTCGTCGATAAATATATATTGAATTTTTTCCATAGTATTCACTCCTTCATAGATATAAACGGAAAAGGAGTCATCGTAAATTTATTATTTTTAAAAAAGACTGGAAACTAATAATTATTTTCACTAATCAAATTGGCTGTTTTTCCAATTATTAATTTTTTCTAAAAAATAATTAATTCCTACAATTATAGAAAAACCAGTTTCTTCAATCGATCCAGTGTTTTAAATAAACTATCTAATTTTCTAAACCATGCTTATAGAACTTTAAAAACTCTTCAATTAAACCACATTTATTTGGCCTTTTTATGGACTCAAAAAACTATTCAAATGACCCAATAAACTACTGACCGGAACGCAGCGGAAGTGTGCGGTTGATGCCTTCCTTGAGCATCCAGTTCTCATTGCCATTGTAGAAATCGAAGAAACCACCGGACATGTTACTTAAATGATAAATTGAAGATAACCATTTGAACTGTGGTATCCGACACTTCTAATAAGCCAAGCAAAGATTTTACTAATTTATGAATTCCAATTGTCTATGCATCCTCTGACCACCTACAAGAAAATAAATAACTTCAAACGATAGCTGACCAAGACTAAGAAGAAAGAGCAAGCGTCTATGACATGGTAATCATGTAAACGCATATGGAATCGTTGCTGTAAATCTTGATTTTTTCTTCGTTCAATTTTCCATTTTAAGTACATGATATTATACGAATATATACTTAATTTCTTCAGCAACGTTTCCGTTGCTCTTCCGTTGCTTTTTAACTAACGTTTCCGTATGTGTGGATGAGCAACGTTTCCGTATGTTGTTTTTGCCTTTTTTACCACCTTGAAAGCCTCTTTTAAATACAGTTGGTCGTTTGAAAAACACTGTTCCTTTTTTCCAGAATAGATATTTGCTGGACAAACTATAAATACTCTGATCTTTTTGATAACCACCACCTTGATGTTTTAACTCAATAAATCCTTTGGCAAGCATTTCATCAAAACCACGTGTTGCTCTTGGTTGAGTCACACCCAATTTTTGCAATTCTATATAGCTTAGAGTTAATTCATTTTCGTTTACGCAAACCCGCCCTTTACGGGATTTTGGAAAAATACGTTTACCTAAAAGGTAAATAAGCATCTGCGGAGCAGCACCTTTCAAAGCCCAGAATGCATCGGACTCAAACAAATCTCGCTCTAAAAAAGTTCCTTTGCCTTTACCAACTTGCTTTTTACGGTATAATTGATAAGAAGGGGTCCGTATAGCTAAAACCTCGGCCTTATGATTTTCATATTTTTGTTCTAAGGGCACATTACTAAGTTGTTCGTTGCTATTGGATTGTTCATTCATAAAAATATCCTTTTCTGAACATTAAATTCACTGAACTTAAAAATTTTATTTTTTCCTTTTCCATATATATAAAGGAAAAAATCGGTGGTGTAGATTTAGTATTTTAATTTTAATAGATGTTGTTTTGTGTAAGTTGCTGGTTTTATTAAAAAAGATTTTTTGAAATATTTTTGTAGATTAATGCTTTTTCTTAACTTTTTAACGATTCCTGAAACCCACATGCCGACGTGGCGGCACAAATAATCCTTATATTCTTATTATATAATAATTTTCCAAAATCCTCGGAATTAATCTTCAAATATTTTTTCCCTGTAATATCCAATTTCTATAAACGACATTTTTCACTATTTCAGGGAACCTAAAATCATATAGACATTGTTTTTCTAAACGATGGGTTTACTCTTTTAGTCTTATTCGCTGTATCCTCTTTTATTGAAAATAATCCCTCTATATTAACTATTTTCTCAAAAGAAGGGACGCTTATAGCTTTATCCAAGCCACCTTTACGATAAATGAATAGAGGGCAATTATTAGAAGGGCATTTTGTAACTTCTCCTACTTGACCATTCGCACACCACCGGCAATAATCCCGAATCGCCTGATTCCTTGCTTTTGAGTTTTGCTTTTCCCTTCCGGTTCTGAATTGATATAGAGGGCATTCAATAAAGTCACAATCTGTGACGTTTTTCGGGTACCAACATGCACAATTGAGACATCGTTCATGGATTGCTTTTCTTCGATTCAGATTGACGGTTTCCAATCTATCTTTTCCTATTATCTGAGTTTTCATTCTTTTGTTCTCCTTTCGATGAAAATGAAAAAAGCCTCACGAGATGGCTTGTTTGCCATCTTTTTGTGAGGCTTTTATTGTGCTGTTTCTATGTTGGGTGGTGATTTCGCCTTTAAGCTTGAATGGTATTACATTTGATAAAACTAAATATGCATTGTTTAGACAAGGCAGATGCCTTCTTCAATCTTCTCTTCTCCGATAGCTTTTTGAACAGCCGCAGTGATGTCAATCAACTCAACGTTGGAGTGGGTCTGAAGAGATATTTCTTTCATGGATTCCTCGTCGTTGATTGAACAGCTGTTTTGACCGCCGCGTAAATATCGTTGATGATCTGTTGGGAGATCACTCGCATGGCCTGGCTTGCGGCCTGGCAATATCCCCGAGGCGACGATTCTTGCAATGGTTCTTCCCAAACGTATTTTTTCTGGAACATGATGCTTTTGCCGGTTTCTTTTTCCCGTGTGTCTCTCAAAGAAATAGCAATACTGATGAACGCTGTTTTATTGCTTTTGTCCGTGAGCAGATAAAATTCCTCAATACCACCGGAAATGAGAAATCGTCCTTCATCTGCTTCATAACGGGAAAACACCGCCTGGAAAAGACCGCTGGCTCTCATATCGCGCAAGAGACTATCGGCAATCATGTCCGCCGGATTTATCGCCCAGCGGGAGTAATTAAAGGAATCAAGAATGTAAGTATCACTGCGGAAAATCATATTAGTGGAATTATAGGCGGCTGCAATGGAAAACCGGTCAAATTTGACGGATCCCGCAATCGCGTCGAGCTTGTCCCAGGATGGTGTTGCGTAGCTCAACAAATAATTTTCCACATTATATTGCGGTTTACCACTGCCGGCACATCCGGCAATTAGAAATGATAAAACAATCATTATAAAATAAAGGCTTTGTATTCTTTTCCCGTGGCATTGCGCCTGTATTGATAACTGTCTCATTGATTAATTCCCCTTCCAATTCTAAATCAAAGCGCTATCTTTGTTGTCGTAGTTGTCGGCTTCCTTGACGTATTAATAATACGCCTCGTCGCCTTCGCCTAGCCGCCTCGATATCATCTCTGATTTAGAAATGGTATTATTCCATGGCTTTTCTTGGCGGCACCGGTTTCGAGAAAATGAGCTCCGACGGGTTTTTTGTCAAACTTTCGGAAAGTCTTTGCAGATTTTCCGAAGTGACCCGCAAATGCTCTGACGTATCTTGCAGTTCATTGGTGATAACTTTTGCTTTTTTATTTATATCTTCGAGCAAAACATCAGTTCGGTCTGCTTTTTTCTGCAGATTCAAAGAATCAATTTCATTTTTTGCCTGTCCGATCAATTTGCGGGCATCAGATAAAATTCCCATGGTTTCATTTACGGCCTGATCCACTTTGCCTCCAGCAACTGTTTTGTTGATTTTGGCAATCGCCTGATCCAGATTGGCGGAGGTTGATTCCAGATGAGTCACGATATTATTGACATGCTTGCCTCCGATGAAACTTTCTATGGCCTGAGTTGTGTTTTTCAGTTGATCGGAAATACCCTTGAAATCGACATCCTTGATGTTCTGTATAATGGCGCCTGTGTCAGCAAGAAAACGGCCGACCCCTGACCGGCGTGACGGAATAACCGGGTAGCTGGATTTAAAAGTTATGTTCGGTGAACCGGACAATTCGCCAGGCTTGATCCTGTCCAACTCAATGAAGACAATTCCGGTAATGCCAGCTGAGGTAAGCGCGGCGATGGTCTGTTTCTGCAAATCACCTTCCAGATCGATTTTCATGACCACTTCAATCAGGCGGTAGTCCGGCGCCACTTTTATACTCTGTACCTTGCCGATTTCCACGCCCCGGTATTTAATCGCCGAATCGACCTGCAATCCCTGAACGGATTCGTCAAAATAGGTCGTGTAGAGAGAACCTTTCGTGAAGACTCCTGCCGCGCCAATCCAGATGGTAATTGCCGCACACATCAGCGCGCCGATGATGACAAAAAGACCGATTAAAAATTTTGAGCTTCTAGCTGACATAAAACCTCTGTTCGTCAGGAGTTACAGGCTTCTGGCGTAAAAAGAAACTTTTTACCCGCGGATCTGTCGCCTGTTCTTTTAATTCCAGCGGTTTGCCTTCGGCAATTATGCCTTTTGCTTCTTTATCTAACATTAACACTCTATGGGCTATTTTGTAAATAGATTCTAGCTCGTGAGTTACGATGACCATCGTTGTTCCCAGAGCTTCGTCGGTTTTGATGATCAAATCGTCGAGTTCCGCCGCTGTGACCGGATCAAGTCCGGCGGACAATTCGTCAAAGAAAAGCACACGAGGGTCCAACGCTATGGCCCGGGCAATGCCGGCTCTTTTTTTCATACCGCCGGAAAGTTCTGATGGATGATAATTTTCGTAGCCTGCTAAATTGACCAGGCCTAATTTCATTTTGATAATAGTATCGATCATGGCAGGATCGAGATCCGTGTACTCCTGCAAGGGGAGTTCGATATTTTCTTTAATCGTCATCGAGCTGAACAGCGCGCCGGATTGAAAAAGGACACCGATATTCTGCCGATACTCGTTAAGTTCTTTTTCCTCTGCGTGGGTAATATCAGTCCCTTGATACAAAACCTGACCGGAATAAGGCTTTTGTAGCCCGATCATAATTCTAAGCAGGGTCGATTTGCCGCAACCGCTGGCGCCGACAATCACCAGAACTTCTCCTTTATAGACTTGGAAGTTTACCCCTTCAAATACCACGTTCTTACCGAAACGAGCGGCCAGATCCCTGACAACAATAATTGGAATTTTTTCTTCGCTATCCAAAACCTGCTCCTTAGTTATTACTTTATATAATAAAACATAATGGCAAAAATGGAATCGGCCACCACAATCATAAAAATCGCCGCGACAACAGCGGAGGTGGTAAATTTACCGACATCCTGCGCGCCGGAGCGCACCTGAAATCCCCTTTGGCAACCGATTGAAGAAATCAGTGCGGCGAAAACGGCGGCCTTAATTAAACTGGTGACAATATCGAACACCTGGATTGTTTTGATGGACTGGGTAATGTATGTTCTTACCGTTAAATCAAGGCTGGTAACGCCGATAACCATACCGCCGAGAACGCCGAAAAAATCAGCATAAATAGTCAAGATCGGCACGACAATGACAGTTGCCAGAACTTTCGGTACGGCCAGAAAGCGAATCGGATCAAAGCCCATTGTCCGAAGCGCGTCCACCTCTTCATTAACTACCATTGTGCCGATTTCTGCGGCAAAAGCGGAACCGGAGCGGCCGGCGACCAGAATGGCTGTCATAATTGGTCCCAGTTCCCTGACCATTGCAAAACTCACCAGTGAAGGAACATAAATATTAGCCCCGACTTGCTTCAACTGTAAAAAAGACATGAAGGCAATGATTAACCCGATCAGGGCTCCGATCAAAGCGACAATGGGCAGACCTTCCACGCCCGCCCGCTGGATGTAAAAAAGAATATCTTTCCCTCGCATAGTTTTAGGGTGTCTGATAGTATAGAGAAACGCAATCAGTAATTCGCCGATAAACGTTACGAATCTGACAAAATCGCGTGCGATATACCATGATGATTGCCCAACTTTACGTATAAAATCGTCTTGTGTCTTTTCCGATTTTGAATGTAATCTACGCCGTTCCATCAGATGATAATTAAAACCGTCTTGTGACTTTTCCGGTTTAAAAGGCACATTAATCAGCGCATCCTCGTTGATGACTCTAAAAATCCCTTTAGATTCATTGTTTAAGTTAATCAACCGGCATTGGATACTTTGGTAAGCGGCTTCCTTCTCAATTTGAACAAAAGCCAGAGCCGCCGCGCTGTCCAGATAACAGACATCTGAAAAGTCGATGGTTACGGAATTTAACTTTTGCTTAGAAATTTCCCGGTTGATATCGCTTCTGAAGACCATCAGGTTTTTAAGACTAAACTGACCGGAAAGATTAATTAAAAGACTTAAATCTCCCCGATTAAAAGAAATATTGTAACGCTCTGGGCATACTTCTTGTGTTTGTGTCTTCATCACTCAAGTCTTTTTGACTGACAGAGAATATTAATTTGTGAAACTCCAATTCCGAAAGCGGAGTGTAGCGGAATTGGTTAGTTGAACAATCCCGCAAAGCGGAGGGCTACATGCCCGTGGTTTAGGCAAATACTTAAATCGTATAGAGTATTTAATCCTGTTGTCGGATACTTGTCAACGGAAATTTAAAATATGGAAATTGAAAAGTATAAAAATTTAGTTATTTTTTCGACATTTCGTTAAACAAGTTTTAATATTTTATTTAAAAAGAAAGGAAAAGGGGAAATTTTATGAGAAATAATTTAGATGGTCATCTGTATATGGTTAGTATTATCATACAATTACATTGATAAATAACGATTACTTATTTTTTGGCACGATAATTTCATTAGTATAAGGGTAAATAAACAAATTACCTAAAGGAGGTAACAGATCATGAAAAAGACATTAGGAACTATGATGGTAGCGGCGGCGGTTGTACTTTTAACGGCAACTTTCAGTTTTGCTGAATTCGCGGCAGCAGGAGTCACTAACTTTCCGTATTTTCAGCTGGGTTGCTTAATCATCGGTGGATTGATTATGGTCTCTCTCAAACGCAAATATGACAAGATGTATGTAGGTGAAATAGTTACTATCTTTGCTCTGTATACAATCTTGATGGCGCTTTTCACCAACCCGGTAATTGAAACCGTAAAGACCATTGTCAGTTAAGAGGATTACACGATTTGTAAAAGAAGGATGTTTAAGCTCCGCTGACAATATCAAAAAACATGATCTGTAAATATAGTACGGCCCCCCCTTTAAGATAAAATATCTTTTGGGGGTTTGCTTTTCTGAAGCAAAATTCCCTCCTTGATACTGCTAATAAATCAATGGTTTAAAAGTTTACTGCACATTCTTCTGAACCTTCTTTATTGCCCTTTTCTAACGGTTTTCTAACCGAGTGAAAAGAATCCTCTAAAAGTTCAACTTGCTGACCTGCCCCAAATACTTGTACCACATGTTAAGTTAGAATTCTGCCATTTTTTATTTCTCAATTCAGGTATGCCTCTGGCGCTGGAGAACGATAATTCAAGGAACGATGTGGCCTGAATGTGTTGTATTCCATGCGCCATTTCTCAATTAACGTTTTCGCTTCTTTCAAAGTATAAAAGATTTCTCAACGAAGATTATAAAAAGATGAGTAACGAAAACATCCTTCGCTATTACTACAGCCTCAATGATGAAATTGAACGTCAGGAGAAACAGTCCGGTCCACAATTCGGTATCGGAATTGGCAGTTTTGGTCACGGAGTTGGAGGTGGCGTCAGTGTCGGCACGGGAGGTTCAGGGTACACAGCCGATGATTTAAGAGCGCGAAGAATCGATGTACGATTAGAATTAAAAAGAAGGGGCTTGAATCCATAAAACAGTAAAGAGGATCGTTCCACAACTGGCCGACAGTTCTTAAATAAGATTAATGGAAATAACGGAAAACATTTATTTCCGCGCAGACGCAATACCATTTCTAAATCAAAGATGATATTGAGGCGGCTAGGTGGAGGCGACGAGGCGTATTATAGATACGTTGAGGAAGCCAACAACGACACCAACAAAGATAGCGCTTTGATTTATAATTTGTGTAAAATTATAAAAGGGCTTCCACAAGGGAAGCCCTTTTATTTACTGGTGCGCCCAGGAGGATTCGAACCTCCGACATCCGGATTCGTAGTCCGACGCTCTATCCAGCTGAGCCATGGGCGCTAATTATACTGATCACGGGTATTAAACCCTCCGCTTCGCGGGATAATTCGACCTACAAGCTTCAGTCGCAGAGGACCTTCAGGTTATGCACTCTTTTTCTGAAGCTTGGGTCTCATTACAACTTACCAATTCCGACGCGTGACCTTCAGGTTATACGCTGCGCTTTCGGAATTGGAGTTTCACAATAATATTTGAGGTCGCCGTTAATAACACATTAATTAAATCAACACAATTTTTCAAAAAACTGGCGGAGAGAGCGGGATTTGAAACCGCTCGCTACTAAAAAGTTGATAACATTTTCATGTGTTTACGTCAATGGTATATTTTAAGGTTAAAGAAAAGTTAAAGCAAAAAATTATTCCTGTAATGTTGTTTTTCTTATTTTCCCACTTTACATAACATTTCAATCTGCAATAAACACTATACAAACAGCAGAAATCTTCAGACACATTGACTACAACGGATATTAATTACATATGTCATGATAAGGAAATTCAATATGAAATATTGTAAATCCATATGTGAATTAATAAAAAGTCCCACCATAGATAAAATACTTTTACTTTCTACGGAAAACAGAAGGTTGCGTGATAAGGAACGAGAAATCATCTACTTCATGACCTCTTTGATTTTAGATAATCACAAAGTCAATAGAGTTCTTTCAAGTACACTCATTGACATTCCAGATCGTGAAAGACTACTTCTGTCAAAAACCATATCGAATGATAATTTGCCCAGTAGAAAAAAGGCTTTTATCATTCTGTTTACCAGGCTCGGCATTG
>CAVQCU010000108.1:0-15970 GCA_963710995.1 uncultured delta proteobacterium | reverse complement strand
TGAGATGTTTGAACTTCTGAAAGAACGGGATGAGAGTTCAGTTTTGAGTTTGCGTAATCGTGCCATATTGGAAATATTTTATTCTTCAGGATTGCGCCTCAGTGAATTAGCCGGATTGGATTTAATTGATCTTGATTTTAATCAAAAACTCGTTAAAGTGCGGGGTAAAGGCAGAAAAGAAAGAATAGTTCCCGTTGGCGGGCAAGCCTTAAAAGCTGTTCAGGAATATTTAGAAAAGATCGGAGAAATAAGAAAAGATACAAATGGTGATATTTTAAAAAAACCATTATTCTTAAACGCTCAGGGTGAAAGAATAACGACAAGAAGTATTGCCCGGATAGTTAATGAAATAACCAGCAAAAGCGGTATTGGACGAAAGATCAGCCCGCATGCTCTGAGACACAGTTTTGCCACGCATCTCTTAAATGCCGGAGCTGATTTGCGTTCGATTCAGGAATTACTGGGGCATGAGAGCCTTTCTACGACGCAAAAATATACAGCGGTAAATATTAATCGCATGATGGAAATTTACGATAAAGCACACCCGCGATCAAAAAAGGGTTAATAATTTAGAAATGCTAGGTTTTATTTGAGGAGAAAAAATGACCATAAGGAGTACCACAATATTAGCAGTCAAGCATAATGGCAAGGTAACCGTAGCCGGTGATGGTCAGGTTACGTTGGATACGACAATACTGAAACACGGCGCCCGTAAGGTTCGTCGTCTTTACAATGATGAAGTCATTGTGGGTTTTGCCGGTGCCACAGCAGACGCATTTACTTTATTCGACCGGTTTGATCAAAAGTTGGAGCAATACAACGGCAATTTGCTGCGTGCGGCAGTGGAATTAACGAAAGATTGGCGGACAGACCGCGTTTTAAGACATTTAGAAGCGTTGATGATTGCTGTAAACAAAGATAAATCGCTGATTATTTCCGGGAATGGCGATGTCATTGAAGCTGATGACGATGTTATGGCCATCGGCTCCGGCGGACCTTTTGCGCAGGCTGCGGCTCGCGCGCTGGTGCGTCACAGTAATCTGTCATCAGCAGAAATTGCTAAAGAGGCCATGAAAATAGCAGCGGAAATTTGTATTTATACAAATGACAATGTAACACTGGAAGAAATAGATGTTGATCTGAAAACAAAGGAAAGAAAAAATAGTAAAGATAAGGGGAAAAAGTAAAGTATGTCTAATAATGGGTTAACACCCCGCGAGATAGTGGAAAAGTTAGATCGGCACATAATCGGTCAGGCTGATGCAAAAAGGGCTGTAGCAATTGCGTTGCGCAACAGATGGCGAAGGCAAAACGTGCCGGATGATCTGGCCGATGAAATATCGCCTAAAAATATTATTATGATCGGTCCTACCGGTGTAGGTAAAACAGAAATTGCCCGCAGGTTAGCCAAACTGGATAATTCTCCTTTTTTAAAAATAGAGGCATCCAAATTTACTGAAGTTGGCTATGTGGGACGCGACGTCGAATCCATGATCCGGGATCTGGTTGAATTGTCCTTGAATATGGTTAAATCGGAAGAGCAGGAACATGTTCGAACGAAGGCGGCAGAAATTGCGGAGGAAAAGTTGCTCGATCTGTTGCTTCCTCCGAGGCCTAAAGAAAAAATGGTTAGTGATATGCTGACTAATTCCAATGAAACAGATGAAAAGGATCAACCTGCTGAAGATCAGGGACAGAAGCCTGATGCCACGCGAGAAAAATTAAGACACTTGCTTAAAGAAAACAAACTCGACAAGCGGTTAGTGGATCTGGAAGTTACCGAAACCAGAAGCGGTCCCATGATCGAAATCTTTTCCGCCGCAGGAATGGAAGATATGGGGCTCAATGTCAGAGATATGTTAGGAAACGTATTTCCGCAAAAAAAGAAAATAAGAACGGTAAAAGTACCGGAAGCCTTGGAAATCCTGGCGGAAGAAGAAGCGCAAAAGTTAATCGATATGGACAAGGTGACGAAAACAGCGCTGGAAAGAGTTGAACAATCGGGTATAATTTTCCTGGATGAAATTGATAAGATTGTCGGCAGTGATGCATCTCATGGACCGGACGTATCACGTGAAGGCGTGCAAAGAGATTTGCTGCCCATCGTGGAAGGTTCCAACGTTAATACCCGCTATGGAATGGTCAAAACGGATCACATCCTTTTTATTGCCGCGGGCGCGTTTAGTTCTACCAAACCTTCCGATTTGATTCCTGAATTGCAAGGACGTTTTCCCATCCGTGTCGAGCTTGATTCGTTGGGCAAAGAAGACTTCATCCGTATTTTAACTGAGCCCAATAATGCATTGGTTAAACAATATACGGAAATGATGGCGACAGAAGGCCTGAAGTTATCATTTACAGAAGAAGCCATAGCTTCCATTGCAGAAGTGGCAACAGTGGTCAACGAAAGAACAGAAAATATCGGCGCCCGAAGGCTCTATACAATTATGGAAACTTTATTGGATGAAATTTCTTTTGAAGCACCCGATATGCAAAAAAAAGAAATAATAATAGATGCCCAACAAGTAGAAGAAAAACTCAATGAGATAATAGAAGATGAGGATTTAAGCCGGTACATTTTGTAAAAAGGAAGGTTATATTTGAAGTTTTATCCCGATAAGCTTCGCTATCGGGATAAATTCGACTAAGAATTTTTACTTCTCCCGCAATCCTGCGGGCTTGTAAAAATTAAGTCTCATTAATAAATGGAGTTGAAAATGGGATATATAAAAAATTCGATGGAAAGGGCTGATATACTGCTGGAAGCCCTGCCTTACATTAAACGATTTTATAATAAGACAATTGTCATCAAATACGGCGGTCATGCCATGGTTGATGATGAATTAAAAGATAAATTTGCCCAAGACATAGTCATGATGAAATATATCGGCATCAATCCGGTTATTGTTCATGGCGGTGGTCCGCAAATAGGAACATTGCTAAAAAAGCTCGGTAAAGAATCAAAGTTTATACAAGGAATGCGGGTTACTGATGAAGAAACCATGGATATTGTGGAAATGGTTTTGGTAGGGATGGTCAATAAAGAAATAGTTGGTTTGATTAACCGGCATGGAGGGAATGCCGTGGGATTGAGCGGCAAAGATGGTAACTTGATCAGGGCGGAAAAATATTATTTAAGCGAAGAAAAGGTGAAGAACACGCCGCCGGAAATTATCGATATAGGTCTGGTGGGAAAAGTGAAGGCTATCAATTCGGAATTAATTGTATCACTTAGCCAGAATTCATTTATCCCGGTAATAGCTCCCACGGGAATCGGTGATGCCGGCGAGACCTATAATATCAATGCTGACATAGTGGCCGGAGAAATTGCGGCAGCCCTGCAAGCGGAAAAACTTTTACTATTAACTGATGTGCCGGGCGTACTGGACAAAAACAAACAGCTGATCAATACAATGACCAATAAAAAAGCTTTAAAATTAATTGACGATGGAATTGTTGAGGGAGGTATGTTTCCTAAAATTAAATGTTGCCTGAAGGCACTTAACAGAGGAGTAAAAAAGACCCATATAATTGACGGGCGTCTGAAGCATGCAATTCTTTTGGAAATATTTACCGACAAAGGAATAGGTACGGAAATAGTTTTGTAGTTAAATAATTAGGAAAGATGTAAAAAAATGAAAGAAAAAGAAATAATGGCTTCGGCCGATGAAAATATAATGAATACCTACAAACGCTTTCCGATAGTTCTCGTGAAAGGTTCAGGCGTAAAGGTATGGGATGTCAATGGCAAAGAATATCTTGATTTTGTCGCCGGGATTGCCGTTTGTAACCTGGGACACTCCCATCCGCAGGTAATTGCCACTGTAAAGGAACAGTTAGAAAACTTAACGCATGTTTCCAATTTATATTATACAGAGCCGCAGGCTCAATTGGCAAAATTGCTGGTTGATAATTCTTTCGCGGATAAAGTGTTTTTTTGCAATAGTGGCGCGGAAGCAAACGAAGCGGCAATAAAGCTGGCGCGAAAATATGCCCATGAAAATATGGGGCCGGATAAATTTGAATTAATCACCATGAAAGATTCCTTTCATGGCCGGACTATGGCCACAATTACGGCCACCGGACAGGAAAAATTCCAATTTGGATTTACGCCGCTGTTGGCAGGTTTTACGTATGTTCCTTTTAATGATTTACAGGCTTTGGAAGCAAGAATCTCCAATAAAACTTGTGGTATAATGGTGGAACCGATTCAGGGCGAAGGCGGAGTCAATATACCGAATACTCAATATTTAGCCCGGATGCGGGAAATTTGCGATCGTCATGGAATTTTGTTAATCATTGATGAAGTTCAAACCGGCATGGGCCGGACAGGGAAACTTTTTGCTTACGAATATTCCGGGATAAAACCGGATATAATGACTTTAGCGAAAGCTTTGGGTAACGGTTTTCCCATAGGCGCGATGTTGGCGACTAATAAAATCGCCAAAGCTTTTATCCCTGGTAATCATGCTTCTACTTTTGGCGGCAGTCCTTTGGCTATGGCTGCGGCGAACGCGACTGTAAAAACGATGTTGCAGGAAGGAATATTAGAGCACTGTCGGAAAATGGGAGATTATTTTTTATTACAATTAAAAAAGCTGCAACAAAAACATAAAATTATCAAAGAAGTCAGAGGAATGGGCTTGATGCTTGCGGCACAACTGAATATCGAAAGCGGCGATATTGTAAATGAATGCCTGCAGAAGGGATTGCTCATCAATTCTGCCGGCAGCAAAACTCTGCGTTTTGTGCCGCCGCTGATTATTACTTCTCAGGACGTCGATCAAGCAATCAAAGTGCTTGATGAAGTTATGGAGGGTAAATGAAAAAAGATTTGTTAAGTATTTACGAACTGGAAACGGCAGATTTTGACATAATCTGGAAAAAAGCCGCCAAACTTAAGAAACTCTTAAAAGAAGGAAAAGAGCATGCATCCCTCAAAGGAAAAACTTTGGGGATGATTTTTGATAAATCTTCCACCCGGACAAGGATCTCCTTTGAAGTAGGTATGTATCAGTTAGGCGGGATTGCCTTATTTTTAAATTCCCGCGATACGCAAATAGGTCGCGGCGAAATTATTTCCGATTCCGCACGTATGATGTCACGTTATTTAAACGGAATTATGATTAGGACTTTTGCTCAGGACAGTGTGGAAGAATTTGCCCGTTGTGCTTCAATTCCGGTAATTAATGGTTTGACCGATCTTTTACATCCCTGTCAAATCCTGAGCGACTTGTTTACGATAAAGGAAAAGAAGGGATCTTACGATAAGTTGAAGATAGCTTATATCGGCGACGGCAACAACGTTGCCAATACATGGATTGAAGCTGCCGCCAAATTACCGATTGAATTAGCATTAGCTTGTCCGGAAGGTTATGATCCGGACAGGAAAATAATGGCTAAAGGGAAGAAAGACGCAAAAGAAGGCATTACCCTTTATAGGGATCCATTGGAGGCCGTAAAAAATGCCGATGTTTTGTATACGGATGTATGGGCGAGTATGGGACAGGAATCTGAGCAGGAAGAGAGAAAAAAAATATTTGAAAATTACCAGATCAACAAAAGAATTTTAAAAGAAGCGAAAAAAGATGTAATGGTAATGCATTGTTTGCCGGCGCACCGTGGAGAAGAAATTTCTTCTGACGTCATTGACGGTTCGCAGTCGGTGGTTATTGATCAAGCGGAAAACCGTCTGCACGTACAAAAAGCTATTTTGGAAATATTACTTTAATAAGTTAGAAATTATTTTCTACGTTATTTAGCAAAAAATAATTTCGTTAACGCATTTATCCCGTTTATCGGGAGTAGGAGGAACAAAAATTGTCACGAGGAGTTAAAAAGGTTATTTTGGCATATTCGGGCGGACTGGATACATCGGTAATTGTGCGCTGGCTTATCGAGACATACAAATGCGAAGTTATTTGTTTTGCCGCAGATGTGGGGCAGAAAGAGGAGCTAACCGGCCTGAAAGAAAAGGCAATTAGTACCGGAGCCAGTAAAATATATATTGATGATTTGCGGGAAGAATTCGCGCGGGATTTTGTATTTCCGGCACTGCGCGCCAACGCCATTTATGAAGGCACATATCTTTTGGGTACATCTTTGGCACGACCGCTTATCGCCAAGAGGCAAATCGAAATAGCGAAGCTTGAAGGCGCGGATACAGTATCACATGGCGCAACAGGCAAGGGCAATGATCAGGTCCGATTCGAACTTACTTACTATGCACTAAATCCGGAAATTAAAATTATTGCGGCGTGGAAAGATGACCATTGGAAATTTAATTCCCGGGAATCAATGATTGATTATGCCGAAAAATATAAGATTCCTATTCCTCTGACTAAATCTAAGCCTTATAGTTCAGATCGCAATCTTTTGCACATTTCGTATGAAGGAGGAATTCTGGAAGATCCCTGGGCGGAAGCGCCGGAGAATATTTTCGTGCTAACTAAATCTCTTGAAGCGGCGCCGGATAAACCCACATATGTGGAAATTGATTTTGAAAAAGGAAATCCGGTAGCTGTATATGGAAAAAAAATGTCACCGGCAAAACTCATGGATTATATGAATACGATCGCCGGTGCCAATGGCATCGGCCGCATGGATATGGTGGAAAATCGTTTTGTAGGAATGAAATCACGAGGTGTATATGAAACTCCCGGTGGTACTGTGCTCTGGGCGGCGCATCGCGCGGTAGAATCTATTACTATGGATCGCGAAGTCATGATCATGCGGGATTCTCTGATACCAAAATATGCTCAACTTGTTTATAATGGTTTCTGGTATTCGCCGGAGATGAAAACTCTCCAGACGTATATCGATGCAACACAGGAAAATGTTACCGGTACCGCGCGAATGAAGTTGTATAAAGGAAATTGTGTTGTCGTCGGACGCAAATCGCCTTATTCTCTATACAGTGAGGCATTTGCTACTTTTGAAAAAGATCAGGTTTACAATCAAAAGGATGCAATAGGGTTTATCAAATTGAATGGATTGCGTTTGATAATCCAAAATATTTTGAAAAATAAACGTTAACTATGCGGAGAAAATGCATGGCAATCGAAAAAAAATCATGGAGCGGCCGGTTTCAAAAACCGACAGCCCCAAATGTGGAAAAATTTACGTCTTCCATTCATTACGACCAGAGACTTTATCCTTACGATATTGAAGGTTCTGTTGCTCATGCCACTATGCTGGCCCAGCAGAATATAATATCTAAAAATGAAGCGGCAAAAATTGTATTTGCTCTGAAAAATATTTTAAAGGATATAGAAAAAGGGGAAATTAAATTTAATGCGTCTGATGAAGATATTCACATGGCCATAGAAAGGGAACTGATCAGCCGTATTGGTGAAACAGGAGGAAAACTTCATTCAGCAAGGAGCCGCAATGATCAAATAGTATTAGATGTTCGGCTTTTCCTGCGGACGGAAATTAAAAGCATCCTCGCCCTTGTCAATGATCTGCAGGTACAGTTGATTAAACTGGCAAAAAGTGAAATCAAGACGATTATGCCCGGATACACGCATATGCAAAAGGCTCAGCCGGTATTACTTTCCCACTATTTTCTTGCTTTCGGGGAAATGTTTGCGCGTGATGCCCAAAGATTAAATGACTGTAATAACAGGATCAATGTTTTACCATTAGGTGCTGCGGCCTTAGCCGGTACGAGTTTACCTATTGATCGCAAGCGGACGGCGAAAATATTAAATTTCCCGGCGGTAAGTAAAAACAGTATGGATACAGTTGCGGACAGGGACTTTATAGCGGAATTTATTTTTGCGACCTCGCTGGTAATGATGCATCTGAGCCGCTTTTGTGAAGATTTGATTTTGTGGTCTTCGGATGAATTTGGTTTTGTCGAAATATCCGATGCCTATACCACCGGCAGTAGCATAATGCCACAAAAGAAGAATCCTGATATAGCGGAACTGATCAGGGGTAAAACCGCCCGTGTTTACGGAGACCTTTTCGCGATAATGACTATCCTTAAAGGCTTACCCATGGCTTATAACCGCGACTTGCAGGAAGATAAGGAACCACTGTTTGATACGGTAGATACCGTAAAAGATTGTTTGGCAATCTTTACGGAAATGATAAAACATACAAAGTTTAATGCCGCAAAGATGTATACGGCGGCAAAGGGAGGCTTTTCCACAGCTACCGACGTTGCTGAGTATCTGGTTAAAAAGGGCATCCCTTTCCGCGGGGCGCACGAAATTGTTGGTAAAATCGTCGCTTATTGCTTAAAGAATAAAAAAGAATTGGAAAATTTGACTTTAAAAGAGTATCACAAATTTTATAAAGGGTTTACTGATGATATTCAGAAGAAAATAAAACTGGAAAACGCAATCAATTCACGTAAACATACAGGAGGAACGTCAACTGCAGCAGTGCTGGAAAGGATCAGGGAATTTGAAAAAAGTTCCGGTAAAATATAGTATATTTGCTTTCCTGATGACGGTGATTTTTTTTACAGGTTGCGGTCTGAAAGGAAATCCTGTTTTCTTATCTGCCGCGTCTGATCATCGGCAGAGTGTACAAAATATGAAGGCTGTTTCGTCAGGTGATGCAGTAATATTGAAATGGGATTACTACGACAAAGATGTAAAAATTAATTATATTGCCATCGAGAGAAGCGAAGTTGGCAGTGCCGGAAATGAATGCAAAGATTGTCCGAGGACATTCGAACGTATCGGTCAGGTTTCGGTAAAAGGGATAATATTAAAAAATAAAGAATCCAATATTCTTAGTTTTACTGATAAAAAAGTTATTCGGGGAAAAATATACAATTATCGCTTAATGCTTTGTGACGATTCCGGCATATGTTTGGAAGGGTCCTCAACAGAAATAAAATTTTAAATGATCACGGGTATGAACACCAAAGCAATCTTGGCAAACGTTTCGCAGCAAGTTTCTAGGTATTATACCCTCCGCTTCGCGGGATTGTTCAAATTACCAATTACGCTGCGCTACGCTTACAGAATTGGAGTTTCACGAATAAAATATTTAAGGAGTCTATGTTATGTTTAAGGGAGCAATGGTCGCTATTGTTACACCTTTTAAAAATGATCAAATTGATGAGAAAGCCTTGCGCGAACTCATTGAATTTCAAATCGCTAATGGAACGGACGCTATTGTGCCCTGTGGCACTACCGGCGAGTCGGCTACTCTTACCCACGAAGAACACGATCGGGTTATTGAAATTACCATTGACGCCGTAAAAAAAAGAGTACCGATTATTGCAGGTACAGGATCAAACAACACTGCCGAAGCTCTGCGGTTAACCAAACACGCCTACGAAGCCGGTGCCGATGGAGCGCTCATCGTCTGTCCATATTATAACCGGCCTACTCAAGAGGGACTTTATCAGCATTTTAAAACTATAGCCGAAAGCGTTCCTATTCCGATATTACCGTATAATATACCCAGCCGTACCGGTGTGAATCTTATACCGGAAATGGTTGCCAAACTGGCGAAAATAAAAAATATCGTCGGCATTAAAGAAGCATCCGGCTCTATCAAGCAAATGAGTGATGTTATTAATCTCTGCGACAAGGATTTTGCTATCTTATCCGGTGATGACATTTTCACTTTGCCATTGATGGCTATGGGCGGCACAGGCATTATTTCCGTTATCTCTAATGTGGCGCCGGCGGATATGGCCGGATTGGTTGATGCTTTTGCAGCTGGCGATATGATTCGGGCGAAAGTTCTCCATCATAAGATGAGTTCATTGATCGACGCGCTTTTTATCGAAGTTAATCCCATTCCAGTTAAAGCGGCGCTGGCACTGATGGGTAAAATAAAGTATGAATATAGATTGCCGCTTTGTAAAATGGCAGATGCTAATTTTGAAAAACTGAAAAAGGTTATGGTCAATTATGGCTTGATTTAATTATCTTGCAGTAAATGAATAATTTAAGGAGATGATTTTATGGTTAAAGCTGTCGTTACCGGAGCTGGTGGAAGAATGGGCGGCAAAATTATCAGCCTCATTTCCACGACGGAGGGTATAAGTGTTGTAGCAGCTGTAGAGATAGCAGGGCACCCCATTGTCGGCCGTGATATAGGTCAAGGACTAGGGTTGGGTAAGACAGGTATTTTGGTTTGCGACAAATTAATCGATTGTGTTGCTCAGGCTGATGTTGTTATCGACTTTACAAATCATGAGACTTCTCTTAATTATTTAAAAATAGCCAATGAAAAAAATCGCGCCATTGTTATCGGTTCAACCGGATTTACTCCTGATGAAATGAAAAAAATTAAAGCACTGGCCAAAAACACACGCTGTGTATTGACTCCCAACATGAGCGTTGGCGTAAATGTGATGTTAAAAGTTCTGGAATATTGTGCGGAGGTTCTTAAAGATGATTATGATGTCGAAATTATTGAAGCTCACCATCATTTAAAAAAAGATGCTCCCAGCGGAACGGCAATGCAAATGGCGAAAGTTATCTCCGATAAACTGGGGCGCAATATGGAGGAGATCGCAGTTTATTCGCGACGAGGTTTGATCGGTGAGAGAACTAAAAAAGAAATAGGGATACAAACAATTCGCGCCGGCGATATTGTAGGTGATCATACGGTCATCTTTGGTGGAATCGGAGAACGGCTGGAATTCACTCATCGTGCCCACAATCGCGACAATTTTGCCAAAGGAGCGATTCGCGCAGCCCAGTGGATTGTCAATCAGGAAAACGGTCTGTATGATATGCAGGATGTTTTAGGATTAAGGGATAAGATTTAAAAAAGGTTTTAATAAGATTTGAACGGCATTATCTGTTATATTGGGATTGGTTCTAATTTAGGTAACGCTTTGAAAAACTGCCAACATGCTGTTGAAAGTCTTTCCCTGGCCAAAGAAATTGAGATAATAAAAGTTTCATCTTTTTATAAAACTGAGCCCATAGGTGTTGAGAACCAAAATTTGTTCATAAATGCGGTTACAGAAATTAAGACTACTCTTTCTGCCCGTAACCTCTTCCAGAATTTACAAAATATCGAAAAGGATCTGGGCCGTAAGAGGGAAGCGAAAGGCGGCCCGAGAATTATTGATCTTGACCTCCTTTTTTACGGGCAGGAAATAATTCAAGACTCTGACTTGATAGTGCCGCATCCGGAAATTCAGAAACGGCGCTTTGTTTTGGAACCACTATGCGAAATAGCTTCTTATTTTATTCATCCCGCTTTTGGTGTTTCCATTCACGGGCTGAAAGACCGGTTAAGTGACAATAAAATGGTCGAAATGATCAAAGAATTCCGGGTATGAACACCAAAGCAGGCTGAGGGGTATTAAACCCTCCGCTTCGCGGGATAATTCAACTAACAAATATTACTGCACTGCGTTTGTAATATTTGAGTCTCATTAAATTGGAGTTTGAACAATAAAAAAACAACCAGTAGCAGGCATTATGTTTCGTTTTTTTGTATTTATAATATTGATTTATTTGCTGTATAAGGTAATTAAAACTGTCGGGAAATTAAAGCCGGCAAAAAATGAAAATTATCAATTTAAATCATCGGCTACCGAGGGCGAAGACTTAGTTGAAGATCCTATTTGTCATACTTATGTCCCTTTGAGTCAAGCCGTTAAAAAAGAAATATCCGGTAATGACTATTACTTTTGCAGTAAACAATGTAGTGAAAAATATGAATCAGGAAAAAATAAGTAAACACAATAGGAGAATTTATGAAGTTTTTTATTGACACCGCTAATATCGAAGAAATCAAGGAAGGACTTAAGCTGGGAATGGTGGACGGTGTTACTACCAATCCATCACTTATTGCTAAAGAAAAAAAAGGTTTTGACGTTGTCGTTAAAGACATACTGAAAAATATAAAAGGGCCGGTAAGCCTGGAAGTAATAAGCATGGAGGCAAAGGCAATGTTTGCCGAAGGCAGTAAACTGGCGCGTTTGGGTGATAATGTTGTCATTAAAGTTCCTATTTCCACGGAGGGATTGAAGGCAACAAGAATGTTTGCCGAAGCGGGTATTGATGTAAATCAGACTTTAATATTTTCTCCTTTGCAGGCACTGATGGCGGCGAAAGCAGGCGCACGTTATGTCAGCCCGTTTGTCGGCCGTCTGGACGATATAGCTCATGATGGTATGGAACTGGTGGAACAAATTCTTACTATCTATGATAATTATGGTTATGAAACAGAAGTCATTGTGGCCAGTATCCGCCATCCTCGGCATGTTTTAGATGCGGCTTTGATGGGCGCAGATATAGCTACAATTCCTTTTAAAGTAATAGCTCAATTGGTTCAACATCCACTAACGGAAAAAGGGATAGAGACGTTTTTAAAAGACTGGGAAAAAGTACCCAAAAAATCACGGGTATGAACCCTAAAGTAAGCTGCGGGGTATAATTCGTCCAGCAAGTTTCAACGCGCTTCGCTTTTGAAACTAGGGACTCATTACCCTCCGCTTTGCAGGATAATTCGACTAACAAATATTACTGCACTGCGTTTGTAATATTTGAGTCTCATTAAACTGGAGTTTAAGCAATAAATTTAATCAGCATTTTGATGTTTTTTAAAATAATTCCAACAGGCATTAAGTAATGATTTCAAAACATGATACATTCAATTTACCCAACACAATAACATTGTTGAGAATTGGTATGGTACCATTTCTTTTTGTTTTGCTTTCGTCGCCTGGCGAATTCTGGAGCCTGATTTTAGCCATATTATTTATTATCGCGTCGATTACCGATTTCTTCGATGGTTACTTTGCCAGAAAGTACAACTTAATTACAACAATGGGAAAATTCCTTGATCCTATTGCTGATAAACTCATAGTCAACACAGCAATGATTCTGATGATTCCTATCGGCCGTATACCTGCATGGATTGTGGCCATAACAATTATTCGGGATTTGCTTGTCGACGTAATAAGAAGTATTGCCTCTTCCGAGGGTAATTATATCCAGGCTAGCAGTTTAGGAAAGCAAAAGACTTTAGCGCAAAATATAGCGGTAACCGCGCTGATGATCAATTATTCTATTTTCGGTGTTGATGCCCATTTTGTTGGAATGATAATTCTTTATGTTGCTCTTCTGCTTACAATTTATTCAGGCGTTGATTATTTTATAAAATTTTACCAAACCATGGTACAGAAAAATAATCTTCATGACTAGCTGGGGAAACCGTTAAAGAAATAAGATCGGATAATTTATAAGTGAGTTTTCATTATTTCTATTGACAAGAGATATCTATTTGTTATAGTCAGCGCCGCTTTCAATGAGCGGGCGTAACTCAGTGGTAGAGTGCTACCTTGCCAAGGTAGACGTCGACGGTTCAAATCCGTTCGCCCGCTCCATTTATTTTATGGCGGCATAGCCAAGTGGCTAAGGCAGCGGTCTGCAAAACCGTTATTCCCCGGTTCAAATCCGGGTGCCGCCTGAAAGTCCTAATCCAGTAAAATCCAAAGAAGTGCAAAAACCCGTTAGAAATAGCGGGTTTTTTGTTGCTTTTAGTCCAAAGACGTGTTATAAGATTTAACACAATCCAAGATTTTTTGAGGCCTTCTAAGGTCAGAAGGCCCCGAAAAAAAATAGTCAGTGTATGTCTTCAGCAAGCATGAGACACATAAGATTTTTTTTAGTTTGTAGTTTTTGATATTGGCCTGGGTGGAAAGTAGGCTTATAATATGATGAGCCTACAGAAAGGAGGATATTTTACAAAAACGGAAGAAAAAGAAACAATTGACCTTAGAACGCAGGAAGCATTATAATTTGTACGGTATGAATGTTAACCAAAACAATGACCCAGGTCAGGAGCAAAACGCAAACTCATATCAGGCTAATGTGTCTCAAAAGGTCTGAAGATATACAGAGATGGGTGTGATGTCGCCGTATCCCACCGTTGTGTTATTAATCATTTAATATACCCACTTAGTATTTTAAGAAGCTCTGAAAAACATATTATATTTCTCCATCTCAAAATACTGTTTATTGATTCATAGTATATTCTCTCTCAACATATACCCAATAACGGATCCTTTTTCTATTAAAAAGTCTAATATGCAGTGACACCTGCAAGAGAATGCCAACAGGTATTCTTGGCCGCAGTCTCTATACTTCACACAGGCGAGGTCGTTGTGGAGATCGCCTTAGTCCAGGTATAGGTAGATGACCATCTTCAGTTTTCACGGCTTCATGAATCTATTGACAAGGTGTAACAAATGCAGCAGTCCTAAGCTGTATCATTTTTTTTAGCCAGAAAGTGCGGGTGATTTTGAATATTAACTTTTCTTAAAATCCTCAACGGCGATCATTGATAAAAAAGTCATTGCCTATTCTGATAACTTTTGAATTATAAATTTTTATTTGCTAGAAAGAACAGCTAAAAAATAAAACTTAACTTTCAAGGATAATATTTTTTAGGGGCACGTTTTGAGGCTTGCGCGAAGTTATGTTATAAAGAAACGTAATGATTAAATATTGTTAGGCTATTTGTTCAAGTCCGGGTGCCCTCCAATAAAATACCAATAGTTACAAAGTCTTAGAATGGGGTTGCAAGTGCTAGTCATTTGCAACCTCTTTCATTTTGTCTAGTTTTTGTATAGTTGAGGTTTCATTGAGGGCGTTGTCTAGTATATCAACTGCCTTTACTTTATGGGAAGGTGCAAGATGGGTATATCTGAGGGTCATAGTTAAAGTCTTGTGACCTAGTAATTCTTTAACGGTTGTTAAATCTATCCCTGCCATTACTAACTGAGTTCGGCAAACCGATTGATAGATTTTCTATAGTAATTTAAGATATTCCATATGCCTCCTTTTCTCCTAATTTTCTCCCTCAATTTACGTATTTTATATACTAGATGCAATAAACATATTTCTCTAGTTAAAGAAATTTGAAATTAACATGTACAATCAAAGACAAATATTTATTAAACACCTCTGTAGCAATAAATATACATAACCTCGTATACCCGAAAAATAGTTATTTTCACCAAAGCAAAGGCACTTTTACAATAATTCAGGCAGTCTTCTTCTGTTCCTGATTGCCTCCAATTCTCAAAGCGTTATTAAGGAATATCATTTGAAAGAAAGTATGTCCGTGAAAAATCTAAATACTCACTTACAGGAAGAAGGAAATAAAAACCCGATTTCAAAACCGTAAGAATTATTTCTTGCACCTACAAAGTTTCAGTGGAGAAGACTTACATAAACTGAGTATTACGGATTGTAACACACACTTCACATCGCAATTTGCAGTCTTATGAGGGTGTTGAAAATTAGTATATTAAATCACTCCCCTGTTTTTAGCGATCTGCATCATTTGTTCGCTGCCTGTTGCTGGGGGTATCCGCCTACTAGCATCTGGCTTTGGAATGAGGCCGATCGCCTCTGATGGACATGTGGTAACGCATAGGCCACAGCCTATGCAGCGGTCAAGGTCGACCTGCGCGACACCGTCTTTATTCATAGAGATCGCCTCCATTTGGCAACGATCCAAGCATATTTCACAGCCGGTGCAGTTTCCCCCGTTTATCGCGGATTGGTAATTAGAAAAAACGAGTTCTGCCGGCTTGGGAAATTTTTTTACCGCTCCGAGGATGACACAGCAGTTACCACAGCAATTACACATTCCGCCAGGGTTCTGGGCGGTGCTGGGTTGGGTTACAAGCCCCGCATCTTGCGCTTTTCTCAATATGCCGACCGCTTCTTCAACGTCTACCTGTCTTCCCATTTTATTCTCTATATAAAATCGTGCCATGGACCCGAACATGATACAGGTTTCGATGGGTTTATCGCAACCTTTGCCAATGATTTTATATCGCTTCCGGCAGAGACATTCGGCAACAACGATAGTATCATTTTTCTTAATGATCGCAACTGCGTCATCGAAGGCAGCCACTTGGTGTTCAGGGACAATGGACTTCTCTACAGGGACTGTGCGGACGAAAAGACCATCAACCCCCGCTATGGCCTGATTAAATCGCTGGTCTAAATACTGA
>CAVQCU010000107.1:0-12361 GCA_963710995.1 uncultured delta proteobacterium | reverse complement strand
GCGATCGCGGCAATGTCAGGGCCGCTACGCCGGCATCGAGCAGTTCCGCCTTGCGGGCCAGCAGCGCGGCCTCCTGGCGGTTCATGCGGCTCTCGCCGTCCGGCTCCAGTTCCTCGTCATGGCTTGCCCCGCCATGTAGATGAACTCGACGGGCCACTCCGTGATCCGGGAGGCCGTCACGCCCGGGAGGTCGCAAAGGCGATGCTCACGGATCGAGGCGTGGGCCATTCGGCTGCCATCATGAAGACTTCTTGCGATGAAAAATTCATGATCGCCATATGTTAAAGGGGCTTATTTCGTCAGCCAAGCCGTGGCCAAGATTATGGTAAAGCAAGGCGGAGGGAAAATTATCAATATCGCTTCCGTTGACGGGTTCAATCCCGAACTTGGTGTAAGCATTTATTCTATTTCCAAGGCTGGCATGCGGATGATTACGAGGGCCTTTGCCAGTGAACTAAACTCCTATAATGTTCAGGTAAACACCATCGCTCCGGGACCCATCAACACTAAGATGATGAATTCCCACTGGGGACACCTTTCGCCGGAAGAAGCTCAAAAAGCGAAAGAAACTGTGGAAAAGATGCTGCCCTCCGGCCGCATTGGCCATCCCGATGAAATCGCAGGCGCCGCTCTCTATCTGGCATCCGCTGCCTCCAACTATACGACAGGAGCGGAGATCATCATTGACGGCGGCTTATTACTGGGTAATCATTTATCAGGGTAATACCATCCTAAATCAAAGCGCTATCTTTGTTGGCAGCGTCGTCGGCTTCCTCAACGTATGTACAATACGCCTCGTCGCCTCCTCCTTGCCACCTCGATATCATCTTTGATTTAGAAATGGTATACGGGAAGTCTGCAAAAATATATCTTGACGAATGCCCGTTTTTGCAGGAAATAATCACCAGTAAAAAACCGGAACTTTTCTGCGCCGGCTTAACGGATAAGCACAAATATACCACTGATAAATAAGGAGCCAATCCAAATGATCAGCCGCACCAACGCAGTACTAATCATTATTGACATTCAGGGCAATCTTGCCCAGGCAATGTTCGACAAGGAAAATCTTTTTGCCAACAATGTAAAACTGATTCAGGGTTTTAAGGCAATTAATCTTCCGATCATCTTCACTGAGCAAATTCCGCAAAAACTCGGCAAGACTTTACCTGTAATCTCACAGGAATTAGATGGCATAGAGCCTATCGCCAAAGAAACCTTCAGCTGCTGGGATGATCGAAATTTCACCAAGCAACTGAAAGGCTTAAGTCGTAGGCATATAGTTCTTGCCGGCATTGAATGCCACGTTTGCGTTTATCAAACCGCCCTTGATTTAATTTCCAACGGATACAATGTTCATTTGGTCACGGATGCCGTCTCTTCGCGCACGCCGGGAAACCGCCAAGTCGGAATAGACGCGATTAAAAGCGCAGGAGCGCATATCACCAGTACAGAAATGGTTCTTTTTGAATTGCTGCGCACCGCCGCTGATCCTAAATTCAAAGAGATTATCAAGATTATAAAGTAAAGAAAGTGATTGGAATTTTCCGAAAATACTTTTTACTAAAAGCCTGCTTATTAACATCTAAAAATAGTGAATTGCCAGCCAAATAGTAATACTATTGGGGTCTGTCCAAGTAACTTTGTGCCTGGTGTGCGCGGGAATATTTAAGTAGTCACCCTTTTTCAGATTAACTTCAACTCCGCTTTCGAAGAGAATTGATCCAGCGCCTTCCAGAACAATAACCCACTCATTTTCCTTCTGATCATACCAACCATTTCCCGAAGAAGTATGGCCCTGCGAAACAATTCTTTCGATCTTTATATCTTCATGCCGAAGCAATTCTTCTAACGATTCATGTTCTAATTTATTCGGCAATGAAGAAAATATATTTCCCATAGCAAGTTACATCTTTTCACTATTTTGTTCGGGTTTATTCATATTTATTTGGATATAATTTGCGCAACAAAAAATATTTTAAAAAAAACACAGATAAACGTATATGCAATAAAAATGCTTATAATTGTTTTAAAGTGCTTTATTCTTCTTTCCTCCGCATATATTAATTCCAATTTAGATGTAAGAAATTTCACTGTAAACATGGAAAGAAACCCCCAGGCCAGTGAAGAACGTAGACATATTCTTCCTTGAAAATTGAGGAAATCTTTACTGTAATCCCAATAAGTACGATGTAAAACATAACTGCAAAAATAGCTTGCCATCAACTCAAATAACGTCATCAAAATCATTCCTGTAAAAAAAAGAATGATAGGTTTGTTTTTCAGTTTTCTAAATAAAAAAACAATGATACTTCCACCCAGACCATAGATTTCTATAATTGGCAATCCCCAAACAAGAGGAACACTTTTGATAAAAGGTACGGATTTTAAAAAGGGAAAATAATAACTGAAGTTCTTTTGAATAAATAATAAACCGCGGTCTGTTATGTGACCCGTTTGTATCAATACGGCCGTCGTCTCAAAAATCCATCCTAAAAATGCGCAGATTATAAAGCAAGAAAATATACTATATATATCTATTCTTTTATAATTAGACGCCAAATTTTTCCCCTTACGCCAAAACATTTTTCCACTTTTGTTTTCTTATATTATTTCCACCGATGGCAGCTTCTTCATCATTTCCTTCTAAATATTAATCCGCCACATGGGCTGATTTCTTCTCACCCGCGCCCGCAGGGTCGTTTCTAACGATAAATCTAACCGGCGCGGCTTGGCCTCATCCGCCGGATGCGATTGTTGTGCGCCCTGGTATTACTTCATCTTTGATTTTAACTTGATCTTTTTACCTGCAACCATGAAGCTGCCGCTTCCCAGATGATGAATCGTCCGCGGGTTTTTCACCGAGGGGTCAAGCCAGGCTTTTACGACTTCAAGGATAAAAAAACAATACCCTGCTACCATCTTTGTATCAACAACCCGGCACTCGAGATTTGCATAGCACTCATCAATGAGTGGCGCTCCGACTTGTGAAGCAGGTTTTGGCGTGAGAACAAACTTTTTGAACTTGTCTATTTTCGCACCCGATGTATTACCGCAGCCCACAGCCTTTTCAGCAATCTCCACTGTGGGAATGTTTATCACACATTCTTTGGTTGCCTTCAACAAATCGAAAGAATAGTTGCGATTGCTGATAACGCAACCCACCTGCGGCGGCTCAAACTCCATCATTGTGTGCCATGACATAGTCATGATGTTCGGAGTCCCATTTCGGGAGGTCGTGACCATAACAACCGGCCCCGGCTCGAGCAAACCATAAACTTTGGACATAGGAAAGGATTTCTTTGCCATTTTAATACCTCCTTTCAACTTTGAGTAACATTGAACTGCATCTTTTGTCCATGAACATCTACCAATAGTGAATTGCCAGCCAGATCGTCAAACCATCAGGGTCTGTCCGGGTAACCTTGTGTTTAGCGTGAGCGGGAATATTTAAATAATCACCCTTTTTCAGATTAACTTCGTCGCCGCTTTCAAAGAGAATTGAACCGGAGCCTTCCAGAATAATAATCCACTCATTTTCCTTTTGATCATACCAGCCATTTTCCAGAGAGGTATGGCCCTGCGAAACAATTCTTTCGATTTTTATATTTTTATGCCGCAGCAATTCTTCGAACAATTCATTTTCTAATTTATCCGGCAATGAAGAAAAGATATTTCCCATAGGTTGATGCTCTCATTTATTTGGGATTGATGAAAATTCGAATTAAAATTGAACCGTCACCGCTTACGCACCGATCTCATTGAACGCTCGGTTAGTCTATTTTAACATTCGCACCTTCAAGTTCAGCAAGTTTTTCAAGAAGAGCCTTGCAAGCGTTAATTAAGTCTGGATAAGTTTCTTGGCCTAAATAGGTGCATTCCTGAGCAAGAAAATTTCTATATTCGATTGCAAAGCCTATCTTTTCCCATATATCCTTGCCAAAATAGTTTTCAGGATCTTTATCAAGTTTTTCTTTCAGGTATTGTTCTAAGAGTTTTGTAGCCCCTGTGTTTTTATATTTAGGGTAAATAGCGTTCAATTCGGTTTTGGAATGAGCCACTTGATGTAATACAAGTGATCGAGCAATACCTTCAATGGCAGAGATATATGCAACAATTAAATTCGGACCGTTTTCAGGATAATTAATCCTTTGTGATGCAATTTGAAACCGTTGGAGCGGTATTGCTTCAATGTAGAGTTTTCTAAGTTCGATCAATTGAGCTGCGTAGTCTTTCATAATTATTTTTTATATGCCTAACAATGTTTATACTTACCCTTACTAAATGAGTCTTATATCTTCAGATTTCCTGAAAACTTTAAAAGGATTGAGATAATAAAAACATCATTTGCCATAGTTTGTCAATATGCGTTGTCAAACAGAACGTTTTTGTTTATATAGCACAGCACAAGGGCAAGGTTTTGAGGAGGAACTATGAACACTGGAAACGCCATCAGTCAACACAACTTCTGGGGAGAAACAACAGCTTTTCTTGCCCTGTTTTTCGACAATGTCGGAGTGCTGATATTTTTCAGCGCTATCCTCGTCTTCACTTTCAATTATCCGGCAGACATCATTCTGACACGCATGATCCCCGGCACGGCTGTCGGTATTTGCGTGGGCGACTTAGTCTATACGTGGCTCGCCATTCGTCTGAGACGAAAAACAGGACGCGCCGATGTCACGGCTATGCCTCTGGGTATAGATACGCCTTCAACCATCGGTATTGCCTACGCTGTTATGGGCCCAGCTTATATCGCCTCTCATGACGCGCAGCTCACCTGGCACATCGGCATGGCCACACTCTTCATGATCGGCGTCGTTAAGATCTTCACCTCTTTTTTCGGCGGATGGGTTCAGCGCATAATTCCCACCGCGGGGCTGCTCGGACCGCTTGCCGGAATCGGCCTCTTACTGCTCGGATTTCTGCCGATGATCGAAATATTCAATGAGGCCGTCGTCGGCATGGTCGCGCTGGGTCTTATCTTTACGGCGCTCATGAGCAAACTGCATCTGCCGGGCAGGCTGCCGGGTGTTCTTGTCGCAGTGCTTATCGGCACGGGTATTCATTTCGCTTTAGGCTATGGCGGATACCTGCCGGAATTTACAGCGCCGTCTCTGCAAATGAGTTTTTCTTTACCCGCATTTTCTATCGACTTTCTCAAAACACTGCCGCGGAGCATTCAGTATCTGCCCATTGCCATCCCATTCGGCATTCTGACAATCATCGGCGGCATAAATAATACGGAAAGCGCTCGTCTGGCAGGCGACGATTACCGCGCGAGAGATATTCTGCTCACGGAGGCATTCACATCTCTGATCGCGGCTTTCTTCGGCGGTGTGGCGCAAACCACGCCCTACATCGGCCATCCGGCATACAAAAAAATGGGTGCGACCTGGTGGTACACTCTGCTGACCGGACTGCTGATCGGCGTCGGTTCCGTGGTCGGGCTACTTTCCCTTTTTGTCAGCCTCATTCCACGGGCGGTCATCGCGCCGATTTTCATTTTTATCGGTTTTGAAATTATGCGCCAGGCCTACAATGATTCGCCACCTGCTCATTCTCCGGCGGTAAGTTTAAGCATCCTGCCGGTTATTGCCAGTCTGGTGCTTATAATTCTTAGCCAGTTCATGGGCGAAATGAATATCACGCCGGATAAACTGCCGCTGCGTCTGCAACTCCTGCATCAAACACTGACGATACTCAGTAACGGCTTTATTCTAACGGGGCTTCTCTGGGGAAGTATGCTGGCCTTTCTGATTGACCACAAAGCGCGGCTCGCGGCTCTCTGCAGTGCCATCTGCACTGTATTGACTCTCTTCGGCATTATCCATTCGGTGATGCCCAGCGGTGAACTTTACCTGCCCTGGTTTATTCCATCGCATGCCCACTACATGCTCGCTGTGGCCTATCTCGCACTATCCTGCATTCTGCTGCTGTTGACCGGAAGAACAGATAAACCACTGGTATAAATATGGACAAATATTCTTCTTCAGTGTAATAAAAAAATGTTATACTACGGCATAAAAATGAAAGGACTTTTGTTTTGGAAGATACAATTTACGAAGAGATGAATGTAGGTGAGATCACCAGAGACAAAAATGGTTGTCACGTTTCTGACATCACCAAAAAAGTGATTTCTGAAATATCCCTGAAAGTGATTGTCAACGGAGCGGAACTTGTCTCTGTGCTTTGTCTGAACCAATACCAGGAAGAACTGGCGCTGGGTTTCCTTTATAACGAAGGAGTTATTAATTCCTGGTCGGACATCGAAAATATTTCTTTCAATGACAAAATGCTGGCAGTTATCATCAACCTCAAAACCGGAGTAATAATTGACCGGCAGGAAATCTTGAGAAGCCTCACTTCGGGTTGCGGCAAATGTTATACCTACATCAATCCCCTCAAACAAAGCCAATACAAGGCAATTGAGAGCGGCGCAACTTATTCAATCAACACTATCCTGAATTTGATGAATGATTTTGTCACCAGATCGGAAATATATATCAACGTCGGGGGCGTGCACAGCGTGCTGCTGCATACCGCCGATTATGAAATACTGATTGAAGACATCGGCAGGCATAACTGCTTTGACAAGATAACGGGGCTGATGCTGAAGGAAAACAAGCTGGATATTTTCGGTCAGGCGGTTGTCTTTGTATCGGGAAGAATATCCTCCGAAATCATGACAAAGATTATCCGGATGGGTGTTCCGGTTCTGGTTTCCAAATCAACACCGACAACCGCCGCTGTAAAGCTCGCCCAGCAGCACAACGTGACCTTGCTTGGGTACGTCAGCGCCAGTGGCGGGTACATTTACAGTTGCCCGGAAAGATTAGTTACCTAACTACCCCTTATTTTTCCTCCCAAGAAATGCCGGCCACAATTTTACTTTGATTTTATCACCGGCGTCAGCATTAATTTTGTGAAGTTCTTCCTGTAATCCTTAAATCGTCAATATTTGTATTTATACAACCTTTCAATTGGTAATCATTAAAAAAATTATAATTCAAGAACATGTAAATCTCCTTCATTTCATCTTGACAAGCGATCATCCATTTCATATACACTTTCGCCAAAGGATAATTTGTTTCTTCGGCGTATGAAAATGATAATTATTCCCCGATTAAATCGTAAATATGTATTTTTCTTCTTTGCGATCTTATTTCTATTTGCCTCCTTTGCAATTACATTCCATCATCATGATGATGGGTGTGAGCATCTTGAATGTCCATTATGTGTTGCGGCAACTTCATTTTCCTCCGGCAATTTAGAAATTCACGAAACGTTTGTTTTCTATCCAACAACTATTTACCTTCATCAGCCTGAAGAATCTTTTCATCAGGCTTTATCCAAATTTACCGTATATTCTGACAGGGCTCCGCCAGTTTCAGCCTCTGTGTAGATCAAATCAATATCAATAAAAAAAATTATTACTAACAACTATCCTTTATGAGGATGAAGGAGATGTGTGTATGAAACAAGGAATAATCCTGTTTATTATTCTTCTTTGTCTCCTAGCACTATCAGTGCCTGCATTTGCTGAAAGCGAAATTGAATCGAGAATTCGCACACTGGAGGAGACATTAAAAAAGCAGGAAGAAACAATCAGAACGCAACAAATAATGATTAATGAGCTGAAAGAACAAGTTAAGAAGGATGAGGTTGCAATTATACCGGAAGCTAAAGAAACACCGCCGGAGATCAAAAAAGAAACTAAGCCTACTGGTATGTTTGGGGGATCGGCTATGTCCAATCCTAATATCTCTCTGGTACTCAATACTTATGCCTCTTCATCAAACCTTACAACTGATGAACTCAAAAACAGGGGAATATCCGGATATACAACAGAGGGATTTGACCGGCATAACGGCTTTAATTTAGATTCGGCAGAACTTGCCTTTTATGCTCCGGTAGATCCGTATTTTAATTTATATGTAACGATTCCAGTAACCGAAGATGGCGCGGAAGTTGAAGAAGCTTATTTTGTAACCACTTCTCTTCCCGAAGGCAATCAGATCAAAGCCGGCCTATTTAAGAGCGGTTTTGGAAGACTTAATTCGCAACATAGTCATGTCTGGGATTTCGTGGATAACCCTCTTCCTTACCGGGCTTTTATCAGTTCCGGTGATGAAGGGATTGATGAAAAAGGTATTCAATATACCTATCTGGCTTCATTGCCTTTCTATACAATTTTAGGTGTCGAAATTCTGCAAGGAGATAATAAAACTTTATTTGGCTCCGATGCGGCAGGTGGAGCTCACGCCTATACGGCATTTGCCAAAGCATCTTTGGATGTAAGTGATAACGCAACTATCCTTTTCGGTTCGTCAGTTATTACCGGCAAAACGAAAACAGACACCATCGCAGCGAATTCCTATTTTACAGGTGACACCACATTGTACGACCTGGAATTGACATACAAATGGAAACCGACAAAATATCAAGGTTTCAAATTACAAAGCGAATATCTTTATCGAACCCAATTCGGCAATTTGACTGATTTGACCTTGGGATCTACTCAACGCCTCGACAGAAATCAGGATGGCCTTTATGTTCAGGGAGTTTATCTGTGGAACCGCTGGGAGTTTGGTGCACGTTACGATGCTCTCAGCCTGTTCAAGAATGATTATATTCTGGCCGGTGCACAACAAGATCAAGGCCGCAGTCCTTGGAGAATAACGGGAATGGCCGATTATACTTTCTCTGAATTCAGTCTTTTGCGATTGCAATATAACCATGATGAATCATCTATAACAGGGAAACCCAACGATGAATTATTCCTGCAATTTATTTTCACCATTGGCGCTCACCCCGCCCACCAATTCTAAGGAGATCAGATTATGAAAAAATTTCTAATTACGTTTTTAATCATGTTAACTTTTTCGACGCCTGCCTTTGCCAAAGTTAATATAGTAGCCACACTTCCCTGGATCGGCAGCCTGGCATCAGATATAGGTCGGGATAAAGTCGCTGTAAAAGTTCTGGTAAAACCTAGCCAGGACCCCCACCAGATAGAAGCAAAACCAAGCATGATTCTGGCGGTGAGAAGCGCCGACATCCTTATATATAATGGTCTTGATCTGGAAATCGGCTATTTGCCTTTACTAATTGAATCATCGAGAAACCCCAAAATTCAACCTGGTCAAGCGGGCAATCTTGATTGTTCTCAATTCATCAAAGTCATCGAAAAGCATGAGACAGTGGATCGTAGCATGGGGGACGTGCATCCTTTAGGGAATCCTCACTATCATCTTTCGGCACAAAATATTTTGGGTGTTGCCCGGGGCATGGCACAGGCCCTCAGCAATTTGGATCAGGAGCATGCATCCTTTTATAAAACAAACCTGGCAACTTTTGAAGCAAAGCTGAAAGAGAAGCAAAAACAGTGGGTCAAAATATCGCTTAAAGGAAAAAGGTTTGTTGCCTATCACCGATTCTTTGAGTATTTGGCGCAAGAATTTGGTTTTCAGATTGTAGGTTACGTTGAAGAAAAGCCCGGAATTCCTCCCTCTGCTGGATACGTCGAAAAGCTCATGGAATCCATGAGAAGATCAAAGCCGGACGGTATTATTACTACAACGTATTATGGTAAAAACGAGATTAATGCTCTCTCTGAAAAAACCGGAGTTAAAAGCATAGTCATTCCCCATGACGTCGGTTCCGTCCCCGGTATCAATGACTGGTTTTCTTTGATGGATACAGTTCTAAAATCATTGCAATAAGGAGTTTCATATGGAAGCGTTTAGCTTTTTCTTATATCCGCTGGCAGCATGCATTCTGTTAATCCTGATTCATGCCTATTTCGGCATTCATATCTTGGAGAGAGGGATCGTCTTTGTTGACCTTTCACTGGCGCAGTTCATTGGCATAGGCCTTGCGTGTTCCGTTCTCTTCACCCACGATGGTGCGCTAAAGTATGTCTTTTCGGTTTGCTTTGCCATTTTAGGTGCCCTAATTCTTGCTCTTTCACGCCGGATAGCGAAATACACAAATCTTGAAGCTTTTATCGGCGTGCTCTATATTTTCTCTTTGGGCATCGGCATGCTGATTCTTGATCGTTCGCCTCACGGAACAGAAGAATTCAAAACTATCCTCAACGGCAATATCATCTGGACCACCGGGGCAGATTTATTTTATACTTTTATCCTCTATGCCGTTATAGGCATCTTTCACCTCATCTTTAGGAAGAAGTTTTTTAGCCTCTCCAGTACCGGTGAAGGTAGCTATCTCTGGGAATTTCTATTTTTTTTCAGCTTTGCCCTAGTGTTGGTTAAATCGGTACAAATGGCAGGCATCCTCCAGGTCTTTACATTTCTCATTGTTCCTGCACTGATCGGGAAACTATTTACTAAGGGACCACTGAAGGTATTAATAGGTGGTTGGCTTCTCGGTTTTCTTTTCAGCTCTTTTGGCTTGTTTGCTTCATATAAGTGGGATTTGCCCACATCGCCGCTAATCGTGGCATCACTGAGTATCCTCTACTTTTTGATGTTGTTAGTTAGAGTCATTGGTAATGATAGGTGGTGCTAATTAGCACCATGCCAATATGGATACAATATGTGTGACAATAAAATATTCATTTATGATGTCAGAACGTTAGGATTTAGATAAAACCACGAGGCAATGAAGCCGTGTAGAAAAAGGTGAAGAAATGCAAAAAGTAATAACAGGAATGTTTATAGGGGTAATGAGCATTGTTTTGATAGGGTGTGGCACTACGGTAAACACCATCATTAAGCAAAAAACACAAAACGTAAGAACAGATGTTTTTGCAGAGATGAAGAATGATGATTCCCCTGCACAGGGCTTTGTCACTCTAGTGATCAAAGCGACCATCAAGACCCCTCTTGAAGGATATTATTTATTTGAGTCAAAGGATTCGATGGGTGGGAAGACGGGCTATCCGTTTATAATTAATATTTCCGGACAGGCAGCGACATGGAAAGTTGATGGGCAAAAAGAAATCCTGCCTAGCTACGATAAGGATGGGATGACAAGCCATGATCCTGAGGCAGGAGAGGGTATAAAATATGTCCTGGAGAAAAGGATACAACTGCGTATTGGAACTCACAAAGTGTTTCTTGGGCTTCCCAATGAAGACTATTTCAAAGAATTAGAGATCATATTCCAGGAAGGGAAAACCTATACACTGGAATTCAAACCCATTTATAAATACAAAACCTGGTCTACCCGGATTCCTTCCTTTAAAAAAGGTATTAAAGAATATGAAGTATATCTGAATAATATGCACATTTAATGCGGGAAAGCGGAGAGGAGCCAATTCTCTCCGCCGGTACCTAATCAATGATCGTTGCCCAAATAGTCTTGATGTGATATTTACTGTACGCAAGTCATTTTTCATGACTGAAAATAATTCATGGTTGGACTTATAGTAAAATGTCAATTCTACAGATCCTAATCCTTGCTGTTGTTCAGGGTGCTGCTGATCTTTTGCCAATTTCAAGTTCGGCTCATGTCATCGTGGCCGAAAAACTGATGCACCTTGACCCGAGTCGCCCGGAGATGACTCTCCTTCTTGTCATGCTTAACACCGGCACAATGTTCGCCTGCATTTTTTATTTCTGGAAGTCATGGAAGGCACATTATTTTTCCTCTGGGAAGGCTATATGGAATATTTCTAAATTCGTCATAGTAGCCACCGCATGCACCGGGATTATTGGAATTGCCATCAAATATCTGATCGAAAACTTTGCCCTACGAAATGTTCCACATGCGGAAGTAGAACTTCTTTTTGGAAATTCATTTCTAATTGCATCAGCTCTCGCAGCTGTGGGTATACTTATTATCTACGCTGGATATTACGAGAAAAAGTCAAATCCGACATCTCCCTTGAATTTAAGCTCATCCATTTGGATCGGCCTAATTCAAGGTATTTGTCTTCCCTTTAGAGGGTTTTCCCGTTCTGGGGCAACAATTTCCACCGGACTTCTTTTGGGTGTGGACAAAATAAAGGCAGAAGAGTTTAGCTTTGCTTTAGCTGTCATTATAACCCCACCGGTAATAATTCACTCAGTCCTCAGACTATTAAAGGCTCATGCAGCAAATGTTTTGCATACTACAGATCTAATGGCTCTTTTTTATCCCAGCATGTTGGGCATGCTTTTCAGTTTTATCTCAGGAATTTTAGCTCTTCGGCTTCTCTCTAGTTTCTTAGATAAGAACCGTTGGCACTATTTTGGGCTCTATTGCCTCCTTGCTTCATGTATCGTATTCATTCTTCACTATTCTGGATTTTAAACTTTAGTTAGCTATTGAGTCAGCAATGGCCCTGCTTTTTTTATGCACCTTTCAAATGATAATCCTCAATTATGAAAACTGCCCGATACTGAGACAATGGTTC
>CAVQCU010000106.1:0-35120 GCA_963710995.1 uncultured delta proteobacterium | reverse complement strand
ATGAGATCAATCCCGCGGTTTAGAATCCCTCGCTTCAGCCGGGGCAGGAATGCGATGTAATCCGCCGGAGGTCGCGTTATCCTCTGCTTCGCGGGATAATTCGACCTACAAGCTTCAGTGCACTTTATTTCTGAAGCTTGTAGGTCTCATTATTTTGAGGAGCCTCCGGCTCCTGCCGGAGGGGGCTCCACTATTTTCATTGACATAAAAAATCTTTGTTGGTATACGCCCAACTACTGAAAAAGTAATACCTTATCAATGAAGGAGAAAAAAATGGTGACGCTGTCTGTGGGCAAAAAACGCAAATTGGGGGCGTTGTCGAGCATGTTGGCCAAAACTGTAGGGGCTGTTAGCCTGGTGGCCATTCTGGCGTCCTGCGGTACCAGCCCCGGATACAGCTACACGATCGGCGGTACGGTCAATGGTATGGTTGGCAGCAATATAGTGTTGCAGAACAATAGCGGGGATGATCGGAGTCTCTCTGCCAACGGCGCTTTCTCTTTTCCCACACCGCTGTCCGACGCTGCTGCCTACGCCGTTACGATAAAAACGCAGCCGACCAACCCATCTCAGGTCTGTTATATCAGCAACGGTAGTGGCACAATCAACGGCGCACCTGTGGGCGATGTGTATGTGAACTGTGTTACTGATCCTACATCCATTACTGTTGATCCGTCAGGACAATTTGCATATGCGGCAAATGAGTTTCTTAACCAGGTCTGGGTCTATACCATCAATTCGGACGGTACATTGTCCCCTTTGGGAACGCCAGTAGTTACAGGGAATAGTCCTGTCTCCGTCAAGGTTGCAAATGGATTTGCCTATGTAGTAAATGCTGGTTCCAACAATATTTCGGTCTATAGTATCAATTCGGACGGTACATTGTCCCCTTTGGGAACGCCAGTAGGTACCGGGAATAGTCCTGTCTCCTTAGCATTTGATTCCTCAGGAAATTATGCCTATGTGACGAACATGAGTGACAACACTATTTCGGTCTATAGTATCAATTCGGACGGGACATTGTCCCCTTCCCCTTTGCAAATAGTAGGTACCGGGAATAGTCCTGTCTCCTTAGCATTTGATTCCTCAGGAGATTATGCCTATGTGACGAACATGAGTGACAACACTATTTGGGTCTATACCATCAACACTACTAACGGGGAATTAACTTCCGTGGGGCAAACAGTAGGTACCGAGTCGAGTCCTGTCTCCATTGTCACGGATTCGTTTGTATCATCAGGGGAATTTGCCTATGTAGTAAATATTGGTTCCAATACTATTTCGGTCTATACCATCACTGACGGGGAATTGACCTCTACACAAAACGTGGCTACCGGGAAAGGTCCAACTTCTATCATCACGGTTTCGGTGGGATCATCAGAATTTGCCTATGAGACAAATGCGATTGATGGCACCATCTCAGCATATACTATCACTAACGGGATTTTGTCCACTTCCCCTTTGCAAACAGTGAGTGCCGGGACGTATCCCGCTGCCGTCACAGTTGATAACCCCTTGAATGGAAAATTTGCCTATGTGGCAAATATGGGTGGCAGTAATATCTTGGCCTATATAATCAATCCTAACGGGACTTTGACCCCTCAGTAATCATCAGGGACAGCGGCCTAAAATAAAATGCAGAAAGCTTTTTAAATAGCCGCTGTTGCAGTAGCTCAAAAATTTGGTAACTTTTTGAAGCTTATTAAAAACGGACATATTATGATTGATTACATGAAAAGGCATGAACGCTATGTACAAGATGTGCTCGAAAAAAAACTGGACGCGGAAAAATTAAAAGAGCTTCTCACTTATCATGATAAACAGATTCAATGGATGCAGCACGAAAGATTGGTACATCTTATTGTCATGCTCTTTGTCTGTCTTTTTACGTTGCTTTCCTTCGGATTCACTGTTATCAGAACATCCACACCGTCTATTATTCTTTCAGTACTTCTTTTAATTTTATCGGTCGCGTATATTATCCATTATTACCAACTCGAAAACAGCGTGCAAAAATGGTATTTGATTTCCAATCAAATTAAGCAGCGGCTTTAATTATAAGGGCGGGTCGGCACAACTAATGGATATCAACAGGGCCGTCTCGGATTCTTAGTCATCCCTGTTGATCCCAACTCCAACAACGAACATTGTTTTGTTGTTACATCGGCGATTAAGGAAGTCTCAACAATCTGAGTTCGGCGATTATTTTCTGATAAATTTAAGTGGTAATGAACTTTTAGCGTTAATGCCGGTTGCAGAGTTTTTTTCCAGCCGATATTCCAATATTATCTTTATTTCAAACGAATACCCACTGATCAGATCATTCAAAAGCGGGCGGACTATCAACGGGCTATGGGATCATGCCTTGACAGCCACGGCTATACTGCAAAATAAGCTTGTGGTTATTATTAAGCGCTAGTGACGGGAATATATTTATTCAGGTTTATTATGGATAATAATACGGCCGTATGGCTTACGGCGGCCTTATATTGAAAATATTATATCCTATTTAAAATGGGTATAAGTGCTTTAATTTCTCTTGGTTCTAAGTCTATAGGCAATCCATATCCCTTTTTGGCTAAGTCTATAGGTAGTTCATATCCTTTCTGTGTTAATGGTATAAGTGATTCATATCCTTTTTGAGCTAATCGTTTATGATATTTGTATTTATCATCAAAAATCTCTAGTAAATCATTCTTATTATCGGATTCCATTGAGAAATATTCTATACTTTGAAAAAAGCGAAAACGTTAATTGAAAAATGGCGCATGGAATACAACACGTTCAGGCCGCACAGTTCTTTGAATTACCGTCCTCCAGCGCCAGAGGCGTACCTGAATTGAGAAATAAAAAATGCCTGAACTCTAATTTAACATGTGGTACAAATATTTGAAGACGGTCTCAATTCATTTAGATAAAAACTGGAGGTTCATTAGATGGAAGAAAACTTTTCATTCAAGACAGGAATATATCACCTAAATGACGAACCCAATTTTAATTATCAGTTGAATCGAACGATAATGTGGAGTGGTGGAAATGTGGATGAACTAAGTAAAGTTGGTCCTAAAATCAAAGATATTTCATCATGGGAAACTGAATTAATTGACTTAGCTGAGAAGGCGTTATCTGAAGGAAGAACTATTCAAGCCATTGCTTACTTCAGAATGGCTGAGTTCTTTATGTTTGATGGTAATCCAAGAAAACTGGAAATCTACAAAAAAGCTAGAATCTTATTCTACAATCACTATGCCAATATCTTTGAAGGCGGACTAATAACACGAAAAAGCGTTCCGTACGAAAATGCTCAACTGCCAATATGGATTTCCGTGCCGGAGAAAGAGCCTGCCAAAGATGTGATTCTGCTGCATGGGGGGAATGACTCTTATATGGAAGAATTTTTGCCCATAATTCTTTATCTTCGTAACCAAGGATTTGCTGTCTATCTGTTTGAAGGTCCTGGGCAAGGAGCAGTATTGCGCGAACATGGCATTCCCTTTACTCATGAATGGGAAAAACCCGTTGGAATAATTTTAGATGAATTCAATTTGAAAGATGTTACCATCATCGGTATCTCACTGGGAGCTATGCTGGCTCCAAGAGCAGCGGCGTATGAAAAGAGAATCAAACGTGTCGTGGCATGGAGTATTCTTCCAAACTTTCTTGACATTCTCATTGCTACCAGAAAGAAAATCTTACAACATATCATCCGACTATTGTTGGATATAAAAGCTAAATCGCTGATCAACTTTCTCATCAGGCGTCAAATGGAAAAAGACCCTCTCGCTAAATGGGGAATTGAACACGGGATGCATAACATGGGTGTCGACTCGGCTTATGAGTATTTGGTGAAAGCTAACCTTTTTCAAATCACCAATATCGCCCATCTAATTAATCAAGATTTTCTCTTGATTGGTGCATCGAGTGATCATTTCATCCCTGTTGATTTTTATAAGACGGAAATAGATCATCTCATAAATGTTCATTCAATGACCTTTCGGCTATTCACCGATAAAGAGAGCGCGGGGAATCACTGTAATGCGGGAAACACGAAACTTGCAGTAGACACTATAATAGAGTGGATAAAATTCTTAAAACGCATCCTATGACAACCAGAGCAAGCAAAAAAGGTCACAGGTCAAGTTTTTGATCGACTCATCATCGATGTCAGATACCACAATTTAAATATAAATTTCTTCCTGTTATCCACAGATTGTCAGTCTCGACAAATGTTCAACCTTTCAATTGTTAATCAATATATGATTGACATACGAAAGTGTTTTTTTTATACTGCAGCATCCTTGTAACTAAATTAGTTAACCGAATAAAAAATAAGAGGAGGTAATTTTTATGAAAAAGAGTTTCACTTCAATGTCACTGATTATGGTAATTGCAGTTTTGTCATTTTTAATTGTCTCTGCAACTCCTGTAAAAGCAGCTCCGAGAATGGCCGAGGAAAAAGCTATGCATCCTCGTATTGTGAAAGCAATTGATGCTCTGGAAGATGCTGTTGCTTACATGAAGGCAGCGCCTCACGATTTTGGCGGTCACAAAGACAAGGCTATTGTAGATTGTGAGAAAGCCCTAAAACAGCTCAGAGAAGCTCTCAAATATAGGGAAATGCAAGACAGAAAATAAAATGAGATAGAAATATCTTATCTTCTAAAGGCGGAATAATATCCGCCTTTTTTATTGACTACTTCCTGTAAGAAACAAATCATTATCCTTGTTAAGGATACAACATTTCAACTCGTTATCAATGAGACGGTGTATTTTCCTCTTTTAAAAAAAATGAATAGTGCTATTATGAACATCTAATCCATCATAAAAAGCCCAATAAAGGATCGGTTTATGAACATTAAACACAAAAGGGGGTTATTACAATGTCTATTAGCGATTTAGATAAAGTTCTTGCCCTGAGCGAAAAACTTATTCAGCAAGAAGAGTTATTAAAAAAGATACATAATGGAGAAATATCTCAGGAAGAATTCTATGACAGGGAAAAAATGCTAGATGAGGAAATAGCTTATGAAAAAAAATGCCTTATAGAGAGTTGGACTAAAGGAGCAAAACTATCAGAGGGAATAGAAGAATTATAGCATACTCTCTTTCAACCAGTAATCCTCAAATTTGATGACTGCAAAAAACTGAACCAGACACATAAATTTAATTTATCTTAAATAAGCTTTTCGCTGTTGACCTGCCCCAAATCCTTGTACCACATGTTAAGTTAGGATTCAGGCATTTTTTATTTCTCAATTCAGGTACGCCTCTGGCGCTGGAGAACGATAATTCAAGGAACTATGTGGCCTGAATGTGTTGTATTCCATGCGCCATTTTTCAATTAACGTTTTCGCTTCTTTCAAAGTATAGAATATTTCGCCCTGTTCCGCTATTCTGGCTTTTTTCATAAATATTGCTCCTATCACGCATGTTTCTGCGTTCATGTTTGCCGCGTTCATAACTAATGACCGTTGCAATTCTGCTCATTACGTAGTTGACGATTTCCTCAACGCCACCGCCCTGATTAATAATCTCCTTTATCTTCCGGCGGTGATGCTCCCTAATCGAATCTTTTGTAAATGATTCACTCATAGCCTTTGCTCCCGATGCAATTGACGGAAGCTAATCCGTTTTTTTGAGATAATTTCTTTTTCAATACATTCCCGATGTCCTCGTCTAAATACATATAGAGGACAATCAAAAGACGAACATTTGGTTACTTCCCCGACTTGGCCATTCATGCAATCGAGACAATAATTTTTTATGGATTTTTTTCGTGCTGTCGCATTTTGCGAACCTTTGCCTGTTCTATAAGGATAAAAAGGACAATTCTGATGAGAACAGTTTCTAACCTCTGAAGGAATCCATCCGGAACAATTTAGGCAGCGTTCGTGAACGGCCTTTCTTCTGTTCAAGGTTAAATTGGTAATTTCTGCTTTAGAGAATTTATTTTTATTAGGTGTTTTACTCATTTTGTTATATCCGGCTTAATAAAATTTTCAATGCGAAGAGAAATTATTAAATAGGATATAATATTAAAGATGATACAACCCCCGCTATCTTGACGCAGATTGTCCCCCGTACCTCATACGGGGGCAATCTGTACAACGGCTTTGCCTGTGTGAAAGAAAAAGGGCGCTTCTATACTAGTTCAACAAATCGGCACAATTATGTTCCATTCTTTTTCAAGCTGCACAAATATGCACTCTTATGCCTTTTTATAAATTTAATAACCTATTGTATTTAATAGATAATATATTATGGCAGGATAATTGCTATCATGTATAGCCATATCTGTAAATGGGAGGGATATGATGGGTGCTCAAATCAGCGCAGGCGATACAGCCTGGATATTAGTGTGTTGTGCTCTTGTTCTTTTAATGACGCCAGCCCTGGCGTTTTTTTATGGCGGCATGGTGCGGAGGAAAAATGTTCTCTCCACTTTAACTTTAAGCTATATCTTCATGTCCCTGATCGGAGTTCAGTGGGTGCTTTACGGATATTCTCTTGCCTTCGGTTCGGACATCGGTGGATTGATCGGAGGTTTGAATTTTCTTGGTTTTCAGGGAGTCGGCGCCCAGCCGAACGCCGCCTACGCTAAAACCATCCCCCATGAACTTTTTGCCTCTTTTCAGATGATGTTTGCCGTCATTACCCCCGCATTGATTACGGGCGCTTTCGTGGAACGGGTTAAATTCAAGAGCTTTCTGCTTTTCAGTCTTCTCTGGGCTACACTGGTATACGATCCTCTTTGCCATTGGGTCTGGGGACAAGGAGGTTGGCTGAAGGAGATGGGCGTTCTTGATTTTGCCGGCGGAACGGTTGTGCATATCGCCGCTGGTTTTTCGGCTTTGGCGTTTGCTTTAGTTATCGGACCGCGCAAAGGTCACGGCAGTGTTCCGATGGAGCCGAACAATATTCCGCTTACGGTTTTAGGAACCGGATTGCTATGGGTCGGCTGGTTCGGCTTTAATGCGGGCAGCGCCCTGGCGGCAAACGGCGTGGCGGTAAACGCTCTAGTGACGACCAACACCTCGGCGGCAACCGCCGGTCTGGTCTGGATGCTGCTTTCCTCTCTGGACGGCAGAGCCAGCACCCTGGGGATCGCAACAGGAATGGTGGTCGGTCTGGCAGCGGTAACCCCGGCTTGCGGTTATGTTACGCCTTTGGGTGCTATGGTTGTCGGCGCCGTAGCCGCGCCCCTTTCTTATTATGCGATGCGTTTCCGGGAGCGACGCAAACTGGATGAATCACTCGACGTCTGGGCCTGTCACGGCATGGCCAGTTCCTGGGGCACAATAGCCACGGGTTTATTCGCTACAGTTGCCATTAACGCCGAGGGGGCCAACGGTTTGTTTTTCGGCAATCCCGGCCAACTTGGCATTCAAATTCTGGCCGTTATTGTCACCATCTTTTTTTCCTTCGGGATGACCTATGTGCTGGCCAAGGCACTGAATATGAGCATCGGATTGCGGGTAAGCCCGATGGAAGAAGAAGTGGGGCTGGATATCAGTTCCCATGGAGAAAGATCATACTCATAGACCGCTGGTTTTATGTCCAGCCTAAAAATATATAGCATTTTTTCGTTTTATACGTTGGAGGTTTTATCATGCTGAAAAAAATCGAGGCGATCATCCGCGAAGATAAAGTAAACGATGTCCGAGAAGCCCTTAATAACATAGGAATTGTGGGCATGAATATGTTTGAAGTGCGGGGTCATGGCCGCCAGGGAGGAATTCAACTTGTCGGACGTGCAGGAACCTATCAGGTCAATATGCTTCCCAAAATTCAAATCAATATCGTTTTGAACAAACGCAACCTTGACGCTGCTGTGGAAGCGATTCTCAAATCGGCTTACACAGGCGAGACGGGTGACGGCATTATTTTTGTTACGCCTGTGGAGGATGTCATTCGAGTCCGCACGCGCGAGCGGGGACCGGAGGCAATGATGTATCCAGGTGATATTGATGAAAAGAAAAACCTGTGAACTCCGGAATCCGATTTTTGGCTTAATATCAAATTTCGGTGCTTAAATTTGATATTAAGCCGAGTTCATCATGGAAAGAACCAACTCCTCAAGAAGAAAATCACGGGTATGTTCAACTTATCAATTCCGCTGTGCTTCGCTTTCGGAATTGGAGTTTAAACAACAAACATCAATTCTTAGAAAGTGTAACTTAAAGTTATTCCGCCATAAAGGTATGAACTATCTCTATCGGATGGATTCGCTGCACCTTGCTTACCATACGCTCTCATCTCGTACCTGGCATCATTGCAAAGAGGAAATACATAGGATACCGTCGGCGTAACCGACAATGTCTTATAAACCGCTATGGGCAGGGAGACGGAAGCTGTCCCATCGTGGAAATTATTGTATTTATCCGTCGTGGGTAAAGAGTTGCTGTCATATTTTGCATAAGTGGTTTCATCAGTTGACAATAGGTAACTTGCCGAAGCCGCCAGTTTCAAACTGATGACTTTATTGAATTCGATGGTATGAGAAACTCCCAATAAAAAATACCACTGGCGGTAATGATCAATTTCCTTATAGGCAGTCAATGTCGGCTGCAAAATGGTATCCAGACCCAAGGTGAGAAAGAGTTCCTGAGAATCAAGCGGGGCTGTTCCTCCGGCATAAGGCGCACCTAAACCGTAGTAAATATAGCCGGGAGTCACCTGTAAAATTCCAAATTTCTTGGAATAGGAAATAGTGTAGTCAGTTTCTGTGTAGTTAGCAGCATACTTGTTATCAGCGGCGGAATATGGTCTTGTATCAAAGTTTCCCCAGACATTCACCGAAAATCCTTTATAGCTTGCCGTTACCGCCGGTTGCACGACAACGCTGTCCCGAGTCTGTTCATACCCTCGCCAGATATAGGCGCTCAGTACACTTAAATCTATCTCGCCTGTAACCTTATCTTCTTCTGGCGGCTGTTCGGCAGGCTTCTGTTCCAGAGTGGTCGCCGGAGCGGCCGTCTTCTGTTCTTCAACTTCTGCCCAGGAAATTGTCGGCAATACGACAATAATCAGTAAAAGCAAAACTGCTGTAATTATTTTATTCATATAAATTTTCATAGTGCTTAATTCTCCTTTACATTTAATTCGCGTTTGAATTGTTCAAAGTCAATCTCATATTTATGGACCTTGTATGCCAAGATGCGTTTTGTAGTTCCTAAAAGTCTTGCGGCGGCCGATAGGTTGCCGTTAGCCCTTATCAAAGCATGACTAATGACTGCTTTCTCGCAGTCGAAAACACAACGCTCCAATATATTTTCTCCGGTATTTAATTTATCGTTATTCATAAGACAACCTCACCCGATGGCCACGTCGCCTCGTTCGGCGGTTCGTATCCGCACAGCATCTTCCACGGGATGAATGAATATTTTCCCGTCACCAATTTGGCCGGTATAAGCGGCAGCGGCAATGGCTTTGGTGATCTTGTCGGTTTCACTATCCTTCACGATCACTTCCACCCTTGCTTTGGTCAACAAATTCACTTTATACGATTTACCCCGCACCTTTTGTTCCAAACCCTTTTGATTGCCGTGGCCTTCGATTTCGGTAATCATGACGCCATGGTGACCAACAAGTTCCAAAGCCTCGCATACATCGCCAACTTTTCCCGGCCGCACAATCGCTTCTATTCTTTTCATTTTAATCACCTCTATTTTTAAGTTTAATAATTACTATTGAATATGTAATTTATTGACTCCCTTTTATACTGCTAAGACGCCTTTCTCCCCGGTACTGACCCGCATGGCATCTATGGCATCGAAGACGAATATCTTGCCATCGCCGACACTGCCGGTAAAGAGAGTGTCCTGGATGATTTCCATGATACTTGGGACATCCCAATCGTTTACCACCAGATCAACCCTGACCTTGGGAATAAAGGAAATTTTGTCGTTAATTGGTTCTGCGTCTTTATCCAGATGTCCTTTTTGACGGCCGAATCCACGAACCTTTGTTACGGTCATGCCCAGAATTAGATCTTCATCCTTCAAGACATCCACCAGAATATTGAGCGATTCGGGACGGATCATGGCCGAAACCATCTTTAAGCTATAAGATCTCTTCACGCTTGTTATGGCCACATAGGCGATGCTTGCCAGCGCCCATCCACCTGCGATCAGAAAGCAGATATCCGCTTCGGCCTTGGCATCGGCATTGCCGATTGAATAAAGGTAGATGATTGCCGCCAGCATGATGACGTTGGTGATCACGCCGAGCACAGGTATAATGCCATGTTTAAGCAGGCTGAAATCTTTCCTTTGCTTGAAAGCGACAATGGTCCATACACAGGTCAGTCCGTAGAGTATAAATGTTCCGAAGTTCGATGCTAAGGCGATGCCAGTTAGACCCACTACCGACCGGACGCCGATGGCCGCAATTACTGTAGTAACAAGGATGAGAGCTCCCAGCGCTATGTGAGGTGTGCTGAAACGTGTGTGGATGAAACCCATCATACTTGGCAATTCCCTGTCTGCTGCCATACCGGCGCTGATCCGCATAGCGGTGTTCATACAGCTCAGGGTTGTGCCGATGATGGCGATGGCTACCGTGACCGCCATAGTGATCATCAGGCCAAACCCGATGCCATGCAGCAGGTTGTCGCCGATAAGCTTTGCCAGATCGCCTATGGGCGCGCTTGACTGGGCGGCGGCAGCCATGCCGGTAAGGACAGGGGCTCCGGCTTTCGCGGCTGCCGCTGTCAACTTTTCACTTATCATGGTACCGGCTGCAAAATACTCCAAGAGATACGCGAAAAGCCCTTGAATCAATAAGGAGATGATAATTGCCCTGGGAATATTTTTTCCCGGTTCCTTGGTTTCGGCAGATAGCGCTGTACAGCTTTCAAAACCTACCAATATTAAAATGGCCAATGTTGACTGGATCAGAACACCATTGAGTGAATGGGGTCTAATAATATCCCAGGCTCCGCTGAACGCCCAGGTGGTTGCCATTTGCGGGTTGCTGAGGCGATACCAGATGGCCAGGCCGCTGAAAATGACGAGTGTAACGAGCTGGATCACGTTTATCCAGATGGATGTTTTTGTCGATCCGGTCACTCCGCGATAGCCGATGTAACCGGTCACGACAGCGAAGAGAGCGCCGATAACAGTCAAGCCCATGGGAGAGAACTCTCTGCCCGTAAATTGTGTGAAAATATACCCGATCAGGAGCGCCATCATCGCTACCATGACACCGGGATAGACCCAGTAGAACAGGTGCGCGGACCAGCCGGTAGCGAGTTTCGCCAGACGCGCCAGAGAAGTGGGAGCGGCCCTTTTACTGGCGCCTTTTTGATCCAGGAAGGCCTTCTCCGCAAAGTAAGTAACACTGGCGAAGCCTGCTTCCGGGTATATCTTTGCAAGTTGTGAGTATGAAAGCGCCGTGAGTAAGGCAACAATTAACGCCACCACGATACCAGCCCAGATATCATTAGCGACTGATGCCCCACTGGGTGCGGCAGCCGCAGCCTGCATCTGGTATGTAATCCATAAAAATGCACCTGGTGCAATGAGCGCCATCGCATTCATGGTCGCACCCAATAGTCCCAGAGTTGGCTTTACTGAAGTTAAACTTTTTTCTTTAACCATTGTCTTTTCCTCCTTTTTAGAATTTATCATTGGCTTTAGATAGCGCATACATCGTGCCAAAGTCTAAGATTTGATCCGGTTGAAGTCATAAGCGATTATTATAAAAGGTAATATCATTGATCAGCGGACGGGTAGGGAAGGCCTGCCTTACCCTCAAGTTTGATACAGTCCTGTATTTAATATGATGGCGAAATATACAATGGTGTGTTTATGTGATGATCAGGAAGGCCGGATACAACGATTATTTCTTCTTCATGGAGCTGTTGATCTTTTTTATCGTTTCCATCTTTCCCCAATATGAAGCCATGCAGACAAGAAGATTCACGGCATCACGCATTGAGCTTGTGGCAAGTTTTCTGGCGATGGATACCGACTCGCTATATGCTTCTCCAAGGTTACGCAAATCTTCTTCCTTCCCTAGTTCTAATAGTTCTTTATATCCATGTTGAATTTGCATCATAATGCATTCTTCCAACAACCAGAGATTTGAGGGATTTGCGAGGTGGGCTTTTTCAATTTTTTCAATGTCATCTGTCGATGGTTCAAATGTTTTCCACTTGGAAACTTTGGTTGTTTCATCGGCCCAATCTGTCGGAAGAAAATGATGCTTTACCTCAAATACATTAATGCCCGTGGGGATGCCTTTAGGTTTGATTAAATGCGGAAGATCAAAGGTATATGGTGTTTTGTCTGTTAGAGGGTATAGTTCTTTATATGCGGCTTCGCTAAGACAGATGTGCGTAAAAGCTCCTTCTCGCGAATGACTTTCGATCCTTTTAGTTAAATTGATTGCATATCCTTCAGGTTGATATTTATTATTGCCTATTTTATTAATCCATGCTTGCCCAAAATTAATTCCAACGGCAATATCGGAAGTATGTTTTCCGGAGTTGATTTTCTCTTTATTAGATTCACTCAGAAGCCATCTCCGCTTAAGATCCAAGGCAATAGTTATCGCCGTATCAATATCATCAGCCCATAAATCCTGGTTTAATTCTTCCGGATCGTTCCTGAAGATCATTAAATGACCCTCATTGCCTCTAACCTGGGATATAAAATCAATGTTGTTTGGGGAGGCATAGAACTCCTTTTTATATTTATTGGTTATTTCTTCAAACAGCGATCTGAATTGTCGTAATATCCTGTTGTATTTTTCGAGTGGTTCATAATTGGAAATTTCCGAACATCCAACAATATTCGCAAATAGTATAACGATTTGTCCTTCCCAACCAACTGATTCAATGACCGGGTGTCTTCTTATCTCAGGTGTGCCTCTTCCAATGCGCAGTTTAGGCATATTAATAATCCCTTCTTTATCACGACTGATCAGGGAAAAAATTTCAAAACCCCTACATAAAAAACCGCTGCAATTTTATTTCAGACAAATTGCAGCGGCTGTAAAATAAACATCACCTCTTAGAAAGTGTAACTTAAAGTAACTCCACCATAAGGATATGTGCTATCCCGCACACTTGAATTGTTCACGGTCAATCCGATATTTATGGATTTTGTAATCCAAAATGCGTCTTGTGGTTCCTAAAAGTTTGGCGGCAGCCGATTGGTTGCCCTTAGTTCTTGTCAAAGCATGAGTGATAACTGCTTTTTCGCAGTCTAAAACACAGCGCTCCAATACATTTTCTCCGGTATTTAATTTGTCATTATCCATAAGACAACCTCACCCTATGGCCACGGAACCACGCTCAGCGCTGCTGATACGCACGCATTCGGCAAGATTAACGACGAATATCTTGCCGTCGCCAACATCACCGGTATGAGCTCCTTTGGTAATGGCCTTAATAGTCGGTTCAACGAAATCCTCATTTACGGCGATATCCAGTCTGACTTTAGTAAGCAGGCCGCCTGCTTCTTTCGCGCCTCTGTATATTTCGGTGAGGCCTTTCTGCCTTCCCTGGCCCAAAACACTAGTAACTGTCATTAAATTTACGCCCACGGCCTCTAGTTCTCTTTTAACCGCCTCCAGTTTGTGCGGCTGGATAATAGCAATAATTAGTTTCATAATAATTTCCTCCTATTCAATCACGGTGTAAGCGGCTTCGCTTTGTTGAGTAAGGTCAAGACCGACGAGTTCATTTTTCTCTTCGACCCTCATGCCGATAAGAGCATCCACTATTTTGAAGATGATGAAGGTCATGATTACAGCAAATGTAACTGTGGCTAAAAGCGATAAAGATTGAACCACAAGCTGATGCGCGTTGCCGAAGAGAAGACCGTTCGCGCCTGCCGCATTGACGGCTTTTTCCGCTAATAATCCTGTAGCTATCGTTCCCACTGTACCACCAACACCATGCACACCGAACGCGTCCAGAGAGTCGTCATAGCCGAGTTTGCCTTTAATGACAGCGACAGCAATATAACAGATAAAGGCAACAGCAATGCCTATGAACAAAGCGTTCATTGGGTTGACAAAACCGCAGGCCGGAGTGATTGCGACAAGTCCGGCCACAGCTCCGGTAATCGCTCCAAGAATAGTTGGTGTTCCATTGTGCCACCATTCAATGATCGCCCAGGTTAATCCAGCGGCGGCTGTTGCCGTATTGGTGGTGACAAAAGCGTTGGCTGCTAAGCCGTCGGCAGCCAAAGCGCTACCGGCATTAAAACCAAACCAGCCGAACCACAAGAGTGCTCCACCCAAAACAGCAAACGGCAGATTATGCGGACGAATAGGCCCGTGATTTAATCCAACTCTCTTTCCCAGCAACAAAGCCAAAACCAGAGCCGAAACTCCTGAGCTGATATGGACAACCATCCCACCGGCAAAATCAAGAGCTCCCAGATTTTTCAGCCAGCCGCCTGTTCCCCAAACCCAATGCGCCAGAGGATCATAAACAAAAGTCGCCCAGAGAATAGTAAAGAGCAGGAAGGCCGGAAATTTCACTCTTTCCGCATAAGCGCCGATAATTAAAGCCGGTGTAATAACGGCGAACATCATTTGAAAGGCCATAAAAACACTGTGCGGTATAGTCGCCGCGTAATCCGCATTTGGCAAGGAGCCTACACCTCTCAGACCTGCCCAACTCAAATTGCCAATTATTCCATGAAAATCGGGGCCAAAGGCCAGAGAATAACCGAACAAAACCCACTGCAAGCTGATTACGCACAAAATAATAAAGCATTGCATTAAAATAGAAAGAACGTTCTTCCTACGAACGAGCCCCCCATAAAAAAAGGCCAGCCCCGGCATGGTCATCAATAAAACCAGCGCCGTGGATGTCAAAACCCATGCTGTATCTCCTGAATTCATTTTTAATACCTCCTCGAAAAATTTTTTTGTGAGACTCAAATGTTAAAAGTGAAACGCATTAAAATTTGTAAGTCGAACAATCCTGCCAAAGGCGGAAGGTAATGAAACCCAAGCTTCAGAAACGAAGTGCACTGAAGCTTGCAGGTTGAATTACCCTGCATAAGCAAGGGTTGAATACCCCGAAACTTGCTTTAGGGTTTCATACCCGTGGCTGCGACTATACTTAGGGCAAGGACAGTGCCAAAATAAAACTTATCGCCGAAATTACCGAAATAATTGATTAATTGATGATAAACCGAGTTGCGTGATTAGAACAATTTTGTGTAAAGAGAAGAAATAGCCAACCAAAATGTAATGAAATACCCCCTTTATACTTTCTCTTCGAAAAAAATCACGGGTATGAACCCCAAAGCAAGCTTTGGAAACAAATTCCGCAGCAAGCTGCGGGATATTAAACCCTCCGCTTTGCGAGATTGTTCAACTTACCAATTCCGTTGCGCTTCGCTTTCGGAATTGGAGTTTCAACAATAAAAAAACTACAGAACTCTAATCTGACATGTGGTAAAGGTAGTAGAAGCAGGTCAGATTCATTAGGCGTGTTTGAATGATTTCTTGAGACGCGAAAGAAAAAGTTCAACTTATGAAAAAAATATTGAGAATAGGATTTATCGGCGCTCTGCACATGACGGTTTACCTGTGGCTGCTGCCTTTCGTGATTCTGCCGAAATTCGGAAATTTAGGCACAAAAATCACCGTGACCGTATTGATACTGATTTCCCTGATTGTATTATCCAGCCTGATTATTAAAAAAAGAAAGTAGAATCCGCAACGAAACAATTCGCTCCGAACAAAAAATATCGACAACATACTCGATATTTTAGAATCAAGATTCCCTTGACACTTGAGACCACTATCCTTTAGTTCAAACACTAACAAGCAATGTATTATTAAATATCAAAAAAATAAAACACTGGAGAAGCAGATATCGCAAGTTGAACAAAGGTCAACGGCAGACTTGACCCCTGTGGACCCCTTTGCCAAAGTCAATACACCCGATCGCTACGCTCCGGGTGATTTCGTCGTTGACTTTCAAATCAAAGATGATATCGAGGCGGCAAGGAGTAGGCGCCGGAGGCATATATGAAAATACGATGAGGACGCCTACGACGAAGCCAACAAAGATAGCGTTTAATTTGGAAGTCAATCTAAGTTTCTTCCAGTGCCTTCTGGCACTCGCTTATCAGCGCCTTTTTAGAGACACCCAGATCAATGATATCCCAGGGCAGAATTTCATCAAATTGCTTTTGGCGGTAAACGTAGAAGTCGGGATTGATATTTACTTCTTTCAGTGCCTGCACCCAGTTTCCATCCAGATGATTTACAGCCATCAATATTTCGCCCACCCGGCGATCACCCAGAGAAAGCAGAGCCTGAACATAGTTCCACTTCGGAACATCGTGAATAACCTTGACCTGCCTCTCCCGGCTAAAAGCATTCTCGATCTTTTTAATTTTTTTACCGACGATATTGACATCGGCCAGAGAGCACCATTGCAAGGGAGTTGCCGGCTTGGGGATAAATTGATTGATGCTCAGCGTAATGCGGCGGAACTTTTTTTTGCCCTGAGAATTTTGCAGAGCATGATGTTGAATTTTTCTGGTAAGTTCAATGATGGCATCAATATCCTGCTCTTCTTCCTTAGGCAGCCCAACCATAAAATAAAGCCGCAAATTGGAAATTTCTTTTTCCACAAGTATTTCCGTGGCGTGGATTATATCCGCTTCAGTTATGTCTTTGCGTAAAAGGTCACGCATTCTCTGACTGCCTGCTTCCGGCGCGAGCGCGACCGTCTCAATGCCATTGGCTTTGATGAGGTCAACAATCTGTTCATTGATCCGGTCAATGCGCAGGGAGCCTATGCCTGCCTGCGCTTTTTGCGCGATTATGTATTCACAAATATGGACGAGGCCGGGATGATCGGAGACAGCCGTGCCGACCAAACCAATCTTCTTTTTTCTCTGCAATCCGCGATCAATTGCGGCGATAATTTCTGCATTGCTGCGAAAACGCGCCGGACGATAAACGAAGCTGGCCGCGCAAAAGCGGCAGCTTCGGGTGCAGCCTCTGTTTACTTCCACCAGAAACATATCTTCCATTTCCGTCTGGGGCGCGCTGATAACTTCTTCCGTATAAAAAGCATTGATGTCTTTTATGTGCCTGATTTTTATTTTCTCCGGTAATCCCGTCTCTATAGGCACAATTGACCCAATCCTGCTTTCCGCGGAATACTTTACTTCGTAGAGACTCGGAACATAAATATTGTTTATTTTCTTTTGCAAATTTTTCAGTAATTTCCGGCGATCATAATCGAGGCGGCGCGCTTCTTCAAAATAATGGCAAAATTGCGGTAATGTTTCTTCGGCTTCACCCAGAATAAACAAATCAAAAAAATCGGCAAGCGGCTCGGGATTAAGCGTAAGGGCAATGCCGCCGCCGATGACCAGAGGATAACTATCCGGCCGGTCTTTGGCCAAAAGAGGGATGCCGGCCAGTGTCAGCATTTTCAAGACATGGGGATAATCGTTTTCAAAAGATAAAGAAAAAGCCAAAATGTCAAATTCGGCAATTGACTTTTGGCTCTCCAGACTAACCATTTCTGCCGCTCCGGAAACGAATTCGGCGTCGTTTCCGGATGCGGGCAGAAATACTCTCTCACAAAGGAAGGAGAAGGAGTGTTCATTAAATATTTTATAAACCGTTTGGAATCCCAGATTCGCCATGCCTGTCCGGTAATAATTGGGATAAGCCAGACAAACCGTATTGCAGGTGCCCCAAACTTTTTTTACATATCCAGTTTCACTCTCCAGAACGGCAGCATATTTTTTTTTCAGTTTCCAATCCATGGTTTTATCATGGCCTATTTCCTGTCAAAACTTCAGTCAGCCTGACGGCGTAAAAATGTCGGAATCTGTATATCTATGTTTTCAGTTTCACCGTTGATGCTCATAGCCGCTACATTAGCATGGCTGTTTGTTTTTTCCCGACGCATGAAAGTAGGCGTCGATAAATCTTCCCGCCGGTAACCGCCTAAATGCGTAACATTTCCCAGTGATTCCTTTTTCTTCATAAAATCATCAAAGCCCGTAGCAATGACCGTGATACGGATTTCATCATGCATATTTTGATCGATGACTGTACCGAAGATAATATTAGCATCGTCATCCGCTTCCTCCTGAATCAATGATGAAGCTTCATTAACTTCATAAAGACTCATATCCGGTCCGCCGGTGATGTTGAGCAGAATTCCGTGCGCGCCCTGGATAGTGTTGTCTTCCAGAAGAGGAGATGAAATCGCTCTCTGCGCAGCTTCTACCGCCCGATTTTCACCGCTCGCCACGCCGGTACCCATGATGGCCATGCCCATATTGCTCATGACACTTTTGACATCGGCGAAATCAAGATTAATCAGTCCCGGAACCAGAATCAGATCTGATATCCCTTTGACCGCCTGATAAAGGATATCATCCGCTTTTTTGAAAGCTTCCAAAAGCGACAAGTTGCGGCCGCCCAGGCTCAAAAGTCGTTGGTTGGGAACAACAATGAGCGTATCTACAGTTTCCCGCAACTGGGCGATGCCTTCTTCAGCCTGGATATTACGTTTCTTGCCTTCAAACTGAAAAGGTTTGGTAACCACGGCTATGGTCAGGATGCTGCATTCGCGGGCAATCTCCGCAATAACCGGAGTCGCGCCTGTTCCCGTTCCTCCACCCATTCCCGCAGTGATAAAGATCATGTCCGCGCCTTCCAGGTAAGGGCGGATTTCATCGCGGGATTCCAAAGCCGATTGTCTGCCGATTTCAGGGTTGGAACCGGCCCCTAGACCTTTTGTTATTTGCGCACCAATTTGAATTTTGATTGGCGAATTAGATACGCCGAGTGCCTGCGCATCCGTATTTGCGTTGATGAAATCAACTCCTTGGAGGGATGATGAAATCATGGTATTGACAGCGTTTCCGCCGCCGCCACCTACGCCAATCACCTTTATTTTCGCTAAATTTTCATTGCATACCTCTGTCAATTCAAACATGTTCTCTCCTTCCTTTTAAAAAAATTCTGAAAACATTTTTTTTACCGTTCTTGCCACATTGCCGAATACACCTGTTGTCTTTCTGTAAATGGAATCGCCGCCTAACTGATTATTTCCATAAATTATTAAACCAACGCCTATAGCGTGCGCCGGCGAATTCACAATATCGATCAGGCCCCCGATACCAATAGGAATGCCTTTCCGCGCCGGCATATCAAAGATTTGTTCGGCAAGCTCACTGATACCGGGTAAAAGCGACGTCCCCCCGGTCAAAACAACTCCGGCGGCCAGTAAATCTTCGAACCCGAAACGGACAATTTCATTGTAAGCAAGATTTAAAATTTCTTCCACTCTCGGTTCTACTATCCGTCCCAGTATCTGACGCGATACTTCGCGGTCTTCCCTGCCGCCTAAACTGGGCACCATGATTGTTTCATCCTTAGGGATCATGGAAGTCATGGCGCACCCGTATTTAATTTTAATTTTTTCCGCTTCAGTCAAAGGCGTGCGTAAACCGGTGGAGATATCCGAAGTAAGATAGTTACCTCCGACAGGCAATATAGCCGTATGTTTGATGCTTGCTTCAGAAAAAATAGTAATTGAAGTATTGGATCCGCCAATATCAATTAAAACCACTCCTAAATCTTTCTCATCAGCGCTTAACACCGCCTCACCGGCGGCCAATTGCTCCAGAACGATATCATCAATATCCAAACCTACCCGGTTAACGGATTTTACAATGTCCTGGATGGAGGAGGTGGCTCCGGTAACAATGTGCACTTTAGCCTCCAGCCGGACGCCGGACATTCCTATTGGATCTTTAATTCCCTCCTGACCGTCAATTACATAACTCTGGGGAAGAATGTGCATGATTTCCCTGCCTACGGGAATGGCAATGGCTTTGGACGCTTCAATCGCTCTTTGCACATCGCCTTCATCCACTTCCCGGCCTTTAATGGAGACGATGCTCAACGAATTTTGTCCTTTAATATGGCTACCGGAAATTCCAACATAAACCGAATTGATGCGGCATCCGGACATGTGTTCAGCTTCTTCCACCGCCGTTTTTATTGATTCCACCATGCTGTCGATATTGACAACTGTCCCTTTTCTAATTTCTTTAGTCAGAGATGTCCCGATGCCAATTATGTCAATGCCGGTTTCGGTAACTTCACCGACAATAGCCGTGGTTTTTGTCGTTCCGATATCGAGCCCAACTAACACATTGTTTCTTTTTTTCATCAGCATTTTCCCCTCTTCTTAATTTTACCAGCCCGCGGGCTTTTCTTTTTATATCAGATACTGCTTTCCTTTATTGCCCTGCTCTATCCGCCCCGGAGCATTTTTGCGTTGTACCGTAACTTTTGATTCATCGGATAAATCAATGCATAAATAGCCGTTTTTCATTCCTCTCTGTTCCAGATCAGCCAGAACCAGAGTTAATTTCTTCAGTTTACTTTCAAAATCGCCTATGCCCAGCTTTAAGTAAAGGCCTGTATCGGAAATTAAGGACAATCCGAATACATCATCGATATGAATTTCGGAAATAGTGCCTAAATAAGCATACTGGCTGGAGCCGGTTACAGTTTTCAATAAATTAAGCGTGCTTAAAAAAAGCGGGGACTTATTTTTGTCTTGAGCGTTGATTCCGGTAAGTATCGGAAGATCTACTTCATCGCCTTTACCCATTTTTTTAAACACAAAACCTTCGCCATCCATCAGATAAAAATCACTGCCCTGTTTGACTAAAGCCAACGGACTTCTTTCCTGCACTTCCAAAACAAGCTTGTTGGGCAGTTCCCTGCCAATATAAACATTTTTCACCCATTGGTTCGCGGCAACCCGGCGTATAATCGCATCGGTATTTATGGCTAGCAGGTTTTGCGCGGTCTTTATCTCCGCTGATGCCAGAACTTCTTTTTCCGTCAGTTCCTTCAACCCGCGCACGGAAATTTCTTTTATTTCAAAATACGGTCTGCTTATAAGGACGTTGTAAGCATAAATAAACAAAGAGCTCAGCGCCGCGATGGCAATCAGTAATCCCATAGCGGCAAAAAAATCTCCCGATATATTGGTAAATCGCCGGCGAATCCGGTTTTTTTTCGCTTTAAGTCCTGATCTTTTCAACATTAATTTTCTCCAACAATCACAACTTCCGGCTCCAGACTCACACCCTTTTCTTTTTCGGCCTTGGCTTGAATAAGCGCGATGAGCTCTAGAACATCGGAAGCCGTGGCCTTTCCCCTGTTGACAATAAAGTTGGCGTGTTTAGGCGATATTTGCGCGTCTCCCACATTCATCCCTTTCATCCCCATTTCCTCAATAAGTTCCCCGGCTATTTGCATGGGCAAATTCTTAAAAATGGAACCGGCATTAGGAAATTCCAAAGGATGTTTTTTCTGGCGCCATTGCAAAATTTCACTTATTTTTTTCTTAATTTTCGCCCGCTCACCTTTTTCCAGTTTTAATTGCGCACCCAATATTATTGTGTCGGGAGGAAACTCTGTCTTGCGGTAACCAAAAGATATTTCCTCTCTGTTCATTGTCTTCTTCCCGCCTTCGGCATCCAGTAAAAATAACTTTTTTATAACATCTTTCATTTCTTTTCCGTAAGCTCCGGCATTCATCCAGACAGCGCCGCCGACACTGCCGGGAATACCGGCGCAAAACTCAAGTCCGGTCAACTCTTCCGTTGCTGACCGGCTGACAACTTTTGCCAGTGCTGCGCCCGCCTGGGCGGAAATGAAATCACCGTCTTCCGGTGTATACTCACATCTGATTTCTTTCATTCCGGTCATTAACAAAATTGCTCCCCGGTATCCGCCATCCCGTACAATAATATTGGTCAGATTTCCTGCCGGAAAATAATTTATTCTCTTTTCTCTGAGTCTCCTTATAACCTCAATCAGTTGATCTTCACTTTTTATCAACACGAGGGCGTCGGCATTACCGCCTACATTAAGCGATGTATGACGCGACATCGGTTCGTCATACAATATTTTCCTTGCAATAACATTGCGCAGCGCTTCCTTAATTTCATTTTTACCGGCCATCACTTTTTTGTTTTCCTTAACGCCAGTTGTTTTAAAAAAGCTTCCCCGATTTTATAAATACTGCCCGCCCCCAGGGTAGCAACAGTATCTTTCGCTTTTACCGTCTTTAAGAGGTATTTTATAATATCTTCCGCCTTAGAAATATATTTTACATGTGTTTGTCCGGTTTGTCTGATCGCCTCGCAAAGTGCGGCGGAATTAATCCCGGCAATAGGCTCTTCACTGGCTGGATATATGTCATTGATAATCAAGATATCGGCATCGCTGAAAGCCCTGGTGAATTCATCAAAGAGCGCCTTTGTCCGCGTAAACCTGTGCGGCTGGAAAACCACGATCAGCCTGTCCTTCCATATTTGCCGCATCGCAGTCAGTGTTTCTTTGATTTCTGTCGGATGATGTCCGTAATCATCAACTACGGTGATATTGCCTACTCTTCCTTTAATTTCCAAACGGCGCTGTACTCCGGAAAAGCTTTGCAGACCTTCCTTGATGGTTGCAAAATCAAGATTCAGCTCGCGGGCTACCGCTATTGCCGCCAAAGAATTATAGACGTTAAACATGCCGGGCACAGTTAACTCAACCGTCCCTAATTTAGCCCCTTTATAAACGAGACCGTAGGTGGTTTTTCTTTTAAGAAATTTTATCTCCCGGGCGCTATAGTCCGCAGGCAACTCAATGCCATAAGTAATCATCTTGCGCTTGATCAATGGAGTCATTTCCCGCACGTGGATATTGTCGCTGCAAATAACCGTACAGCCATAAAAGGGAACGATATTGGCAAACTTAAGAAACGCCTCTTTGATTTCCGCAATGCCCGGATAAAAATCCAAATGCTCGCGGTCGATATTTGTAATAACGGCTATTGTGGGAGACAGTTTTAAAAATGATCCGTCACTTTCATCCGCTTCCGCCACAATGATTTCACCATCGCCTAATCGGGCATTGCTGCCGATGCTTGCCAGTTTTCCCCCGATGACCATCGTCGGATCTAAACCGCCTTGCGCGAGGATCGTGGAAATCATTGATGTGGTCGTGGTTTTGCCGTGGCTGCCGGAGACAGCGACAGAAAATTTCATTTTGAGAAGTTCCGCCAGCATTTCCGCCCGCGGAATTACCGGAATATTTTTCCGGTGCGCTTCTCTAACTTCCGGATTGTCTGCCTTTACTGCCGTGGAAGTAACAACCACATCGGCATTGCCGATATTTTCCGCAGTATGTCCTATGACTACCTGCGCCCCGATCTTCTGCAATCGCGCTGTTGTTTCCGAGGGCTGAACGTCGGAGCCGCTGATATGGTAACCGAGATTAACGAGAACTTCGGCAATTCCGCTCATGCCGATGCCCCCAATCCCGACAAAATGAATGCATTTTACTTTGCGTTGCATCAGACTGTTTTTTTTATCTACTCTCATTTATCCTGCCATTCTCTTTCTATCTTTATGAACTGCATAAGCCTAATATTTCTTCGTCATTATTTTAATACAGTTGTTCACTATTGTTGCCGCCGCATCAATCCTGCTCAGCCTCAATGAATTTTTTTCCATCTGCCGCAGCTTTTGTTCATCTCGCAATAAATTCTCAATTGAACGAAATAACTTACCGCCGCTGAGTTCCCGCTCTGAAATCAGGACAGCGGCGCCCTCGGAAACCAGAGCTTGTGCATTTTTTGATTGATGGTCGTTTGCCGCCCACGGGTACGGAATCAAAATCGCAGCCTTACCCGCCGCGGTAATTTCCGCAAGCGATGTGGCGCCGGCACGACAAATGATTAAATCCGCATCCGCATAAGCTCCGGCCATATCAACAATGAAAGGCGTAACTTTCGCCTGAATGCCGAATTGCTCATAAACTCTCTTCATCTCTTCGGCTTGCCGTGAACCGGTTTGATGCAAAACATGAACCTTATTTTTCATACTCTGCAATTGCGGCAATATATCGATGATGCTTTTATTGATTGCCTCCGCTCCCTGCGATCCACCAAAAACAAGCAACTGCCAATAATCTTTTTTTTCTTTTTCTTTACTGCGTTCCACAACAAATGCTGCCCTTACAGGATTGCCGCTTAAAATCACTTTTGCCTGAGGAAAGTATGTTTGGGTTTGCGCATAGGTTACGAATATTTTATCCGCAAAATTACCCAGGATTCTGTTTGTGATGCCCAGAATAGCATTTTGTTCCGCGATTGCGGTAGGCATCCCCATAAAGTGAGCCGCGAGCACTGCCGGTCCTGAAGCGTAGCCGCCCACACCAATAACAATGTTAGGGCGAAACTGCTTCAAAATACGTCCTGATTGCAACATGCTTAGCGGAATCTGATAAGCGCCTCTTAACAATGCCTTACCCCCTCGTCCGGAAACTCCCTCAATATCAATTTCTCTGAGTTCATAACCAAGTTGACCAAGCAGTTTGCTTTCAATGCCTTTTTTCGTTCCAATAAAAATAATTTTTGTCTGATCATCTCTTTTTAAAAATTCCTCAGCGATGGCAATCCCCGGAAACAAGTGCCCGCCTGTTCCTCCTCCCGCAATCACAATGCGCATTTTTACTCCGGATAAAATCAAAACTTTTTAACTTTTCTTTTAGCAAACAGCCAAACTTACTTTGACATCTCATTCATCACGTCTGGGTAGAAATATTCAATAAAATGCCTACAGCCGTCATGGTCATGATAAATGCGGTCCCACCATAACTCAAAAAAGGAAGCACCAAACCTTTCAACGGTATAAGCCCCATTACACCGGCAATATTTATGAATGCCTCCAAAGCAATTACCATGGTCAATCCGGAGGCTAACAATGTCCCAAAAAGATCGGGCGCTTTTAACGCAATCATAAAGCCGCGAAAAGCAAAAATAGCAAACATGACTATAACAATAGTAACTCCGATAAAACCGCTTTCCTCGGCGATGATAGAAAGAATAAAATCAGTATGCGGCTCGGGCAAATAAAATAACTTTTGCATGCCATCTCCTATTCCCACACCGAAAGTTCCACCGGAACCAAAAGAGAGCAGCGATTGGATAATTTGAAAACCAGTATTGTCAGCATCTTTCCATGGATCTAAAAAAGCAGTCAAACGTGTCAATCTATATCCTTTATACAAAATCAACATTACTCCGACAGGAACGAAAGCTGCTATCAAAAATAAAAGATGCTTTATCTGCGAGCCCGCTATGCACAACATTAAAAGCAAAATTGTGGCAATAATTACGGCCGTTCCGAAATCCGGCTCCAGTAAAATCAGCAAAATAGTAATAGAGGTAATCACTAAAGGAACCAAAACACCTTTGCTGAAATCCTTTAGCTGATTCGCTTTGCGGGTTAGTAAGTGTGCCAGGAAGATTACTATTATAATTTTAACCATCTCAGTTACCTGGAAAGAAAAGCCTCCCAAATTCAACCAGCGCGTCGCCCCTCCGCGCTTCATTCCCAAATGCGGTATCAGCAGCATCGACAGGAAAATAAAAGATAATAACATTCCTGGATAAGCCCATTTTCTTAATTGCGTATAAGGAATCCTGGTCATAATAATCATAGAACTCAGGCCCACAAAAACAAAGAAGAGTTGTTTTTTTAAAAAATATTGGCCGTCTTTAAACTTTTCTAACGCAATAATGGAACTGGAAGAATAAATCATCGCCGTGCCCACAGTCACCAAAATCAAAGTAACTAAAAGTAAAATAATGTCCGGCAATTTATCTTCTTTTTTAACCGCAGCATCCATTTAAAGATTCCCCACTACATCCTTAAAATAATTGCCCCGTTCTTTATAATCGGCAAATTCATCAAAGCTGGCACAACCAGGTGAGAGTAAAATAACATCGTCAGGCTTTGCATTTTTATAAGCGCTCTCAATAGCTTCCTGTAATTTCGCTTTTTTTAACGTCGGAATATCCTCGCCAATTAACGACGCAATACGATTACGCGCTTCGCCAAACAAAATTACTTTTTTGGCTTTTGTCGTGAGCACTGGCTTCAGGGTTTCAAAATTACCGTCTTTATCGCGGCCACCCAAAAGTAAAATTACGGGCCGGGCAAATGTCTCCAGCGCCCGCGCAACGGAATCAACATTCGTTCCCTTGGAATCATCGTAAAACTTGATCGAATTCTTCTCACCCACAAACTCTATGCGATGCGACAATCCGCGAAAGGCGGCAACAGCCACAATTATATTTTCCTGACTGCAACCGCAGAGACGCGCCGCCATTATCGCCGCCATTACGTTTTCCACATTATGCAAGCCGGGAAGATTAATAATGCTTAGAGGATATTGTTCTTCGTTCGCTCCGGGCATTCTCAGAAAAATATTATTGTTCTTAATAAATATTCCTTTTTGTAGAATATTTTTCGAACTGAACCTGATAATTTGTGCGTTAACGGCCCGGGCTATTCCTTTCTGCTCCTGATCTGCGGCATTAAGAATCGCAAAATCCGCTTTTGTTTGATTAGCAAATATTCTGATTTTGATGCGGCGATACTCCGTAAAAGACCCATGATAATTGATATGATCACAGGTGATATTCAAAAGCATAGCAATAAACGGACGGAATTTTTCTATCCACTGGAGTTGGAAACTGCTGATTTCAGCGACGATAAAATCATCTTTCTGTGAACCCTCCACATATTCAATCAAAGGAGTGCCAATGTTCCCGCCGACAAACGTTTTCTTTCCCGAGCTTTTCAAAATTTCACCCAACAGGGTTGTTGTTGTCGTTTTACCGTTAGTGCCGGTTACAGCAATTACCGGAACTTTTAAAAACCGGTAAGCCAGTTCGATTTCGCTGATAACAGGTATATTCTTTTTTTGCGCGTCAATTAATAAATCATTGTAGGGAGGAATGCCGGGAGAAGGGACAACCATGCTGGCGCCCGTTAAAATATGGGTATTATAATTGCCGATTTCCAGCCATTTTTCTTTGGCAATTTGTTCAAACTCACGCCCCCATTGATCAACCGGCTTTTCGTCCGTAACGGCTACTTTTGCGCCTTGTTTTCCTAAAAATCTGGCCACGGCAATCCCCGTTTTTCCCATACCGATTATGACTATTTTTTTACCGATAAAATCCATGCTTCCTCTAACGTAATTTCAATGTACTCATGGCCATTAAGGCTAATAAAATAGAAATGATCCAAAACCGTACAATTACTTTCGGCTCCGCCCACCCCTTCAATTCGAAATGGTGATGCAGAGGCGCCATCCGGAGAATGCGTTTCCCGCAAGTTAGTTTGAAATAACCAACTTGAAAAATAACCGAAAATGTTTCCACAACAAATAGGCCACCGACGATAGCCAGTAATATTTCCTGTTTGGTTATAATCGCCATCGTGCCTAACGCTCCACCAAGCGAAAGGGAACCGACATCTCCCATAAAAATTTCCGCAGGATAAGCATTAAACCAAAGAAAGCCAAGGCCTGCTCCCACAAGAGCTCCACAGAATACTGTCAATTCACCGGCGCCGGAAACGTAGACAATCTGCAAATACTTAGCGACTTTCACATTTCCGGCAAAGTAGGCAAAAAGGAGATAGGTGGCAAAACAGATGATTATGGGACCGATAGCCAGGCCATCCAGGCCATCTGTTAAATTTACGGCATTGGCCGCACCCACGATGATAAATGTGGAAAGCAGGATATATCCCCACCCAAGGTCAGGCAATATCGTTTTAAAAAAAGGAACTATTATTTGCGAGTTGAAACCGGGTTTCAAGTAAAGAATTATACCGACAAACAGAGCGATTATGATTTCCGCGACCAGCCTTGTTTTACCGGAGATGCCCTTAGAACTCTTACCCGCAAGTTTACGGTAATCGTCAATAAATCCAATCAATCCATAACCTATTGTCACCAACATTATCAACCAGACATAAATAGCAGAAAGATTTATCCAAAGCAGTGTAGAGATCACCACGGCAAAGATGATTAATATACCTCCCATCGTGGGGGTGCCTTTTTTGATCAAATGGCTTTGCGGCCCGTCTTCTCTGATCTGCTGACTGATTTGCATATTTTGCAGTTTCCGAATCATCCATGGGCCGAAGACCAGACAAATCAAAAGCGCGGTGATTGACGCAAAAATCGTCCGGAAAGTGATATAACGAAATACGTTAAAAAATGAAAACGTAGTATGCAAAGGATATAATAAATAGTAAATCAATTCTAATTCACTCCTGATTAATGAATCGTTTTATTATTTCCATTAATTTCATCACTGCCAAAATCATCACATATTTGAGCCACAATTTTTTCCATCTTCATTCGGCGTGAACCTTTCACCAAAATCCAATCTCCTTTTTTTAAATGTTCCTTTAAGTAAGTAATGCCTTTCTCTTTATCAGACAAAAAGAAAATATTTTGGGGCGACAGGCCCCCTTCCTTAGCTCCGGAAGCGGTAATAGCAGAAAAATCTCCCTGAAGAAAAAGGGCGTTGACGCCAATAGTCGCTATCAACATTCCAATTTTTCGATGCATTTCGTCAGCTTCTTCTCCCAACTCCAACATATCTCCTAAAAACACGTAACCATTATGGTGGGCCTTTAAATCTTTCAATGTCATCAGGGCTTCCCGCACGGAAGCAGGGTTGGCGTTGTATGAATCATCTAAAAGAAAAGCGCCGTTTCGCAACCGGATCATTTCCATGCGTCCACTAAATGGCCGAAACGCCGCCAAACCTTCCGCTATCGGCTTGGGGTCTATGCCCACAGCAAAAGCCGTGGCTGCCGCCGCCATAGCATCATAAACATGATGAAGACCGGCAATTTTCATCTCCACTTTTTGTGTACTGCCGCCGACGACTAAATTAAAGCGCACTCCCTTGACACCATTTTTTTCTATATCTTTTACAGTAACATCGGCATTAGGACTCATGCTGAAAGTAATTCTCCGGCCATTCCATCTTTCGGCAGCAGTTGTAACGGCTTCATCGTCAAGATTAATAATAGCAATGCCTGAAGATGACATATTAAGAAACAAATCATTTTTTTCTTCCCTGACAACATCTAGGGAACCAAATCCGGCCAGATGCGCCGGACCGACGTTCGTAATCAAGCCAATATCCGGCACTGCAATTTGTGTGAGTCTCTTTATTTCCCCCCTGGTATTCGTGCCCATCTCCAAAATCACCAATTCATGTTCCCTAGTAAGGCGAAATATCGTCTGCGGCAGACCAATCAGATTATTTAAATTGCCCTCCGTTTTTAGAATATTTTTCCCCTGGCCGATGATTGCCGCCATCATTTCTTTAGTTGTCGTCTTTCCCGAAGAACCCGTTAATCCAATCACAGGAATAGAAAACCGTTTCCTCCACTCATGAGCTAAATCTCCCAGAGCAAGTAATGTATCGGCAACCTTAATCACGGCAACAGTTTTATCTATCGGAGTTTGATTAATTTTGGCCTCATCCTGTATCAAAATTCCGGCAGCGCCTTGTTCTAGCGCCATCCGCACAAAATCATGTCCGTCAAATTTTTCACCTTTCAAGGCAATGAAGAGATTCCCTTTGAATACCTGCCGCGAATCCGTGGAAATTCCATAAAATGTATTCTCCGGTTTTCCGGAAACTAAAGTTCCGGCAGTTGCTTTCAATACATCCTCAAATGAAAATATTGGCGAATCATTATTTATCAATTTACTGTACTTGACTCCTTAAGTTTTAAAGTTTGTGTTACAACAACACGATCATCAAATGGTATTTTGTTTGTTCCCAGAATTTGGTAATCCTCATGACCTTTGCCCGCAATTAAAACAATATCTCCCCGTTGTGCCGCACTTATTGCCGTTTCAATGGCCTTTCTCCGTTCGGAAATTACTGTATAGGCATGAGCATCATCCTTTACTTTCAAATTGTCGGGCGCTATTTTTTGTATCTTATTTCGATCAATTCCCGTCTCTATTTCTGCGATGATAGCCAGCGGATCTTCCAAGCGGGGATTATCCGAAGTTACAATAGTCAAATCACTGTAAAATGTTGCCGCCTCACCCATAAGCGGCCTCTTGCCGGTATCTCTGTTTCCGCCGCAGCCAAACACTGTAATAATTCTTTTTTTTTAAATTCCGCTAGATTTTGCAACACCTGCTTGAGGGCATCCGGTTTATGCGCGTAATCAATAAGAACAGTAAAACCGAAAGAAGAATCGATCCGCTCCAGACGTCCCGGCACATAAGATAGATTTTCTATCCCCGCTTTAATAGACGCTTTCGGAATTTGCAGAGCTTTCGCCGCCGCCGCGGCAGCAAGAATGTTATAAATATTAAACTTGCCGACAAGCGGTGTATCAATGGAAATTATTTCTCCGGCCAAATCAATGTCGGCTTTTATCCCGGTCATGGACAATTCATAGCTTACCGTCTTAACTGCGTCATTTTTTTCCATACCGTAAGTTAATGCCGGTAAAGTTACATCCTTTAAAATAATTCGTCCCCACTTGTCATCGCCGTTAATTATCATTTTTTGCGGATGAACCTTCTTGCTTTGCGGTAATACGTCAGCAAAAAATCGTTTCTTGGCCTGAAAGTAATTTTCCATAGTCAAATGATAATCAAGATGTTCATGGGTGAGATTAGTAAACACGCCCAGATCAAAATCGCAATCGTCAATTCTTTTCAGGTCAATGGCATGAGAAGAAACTTCCGCGATGACATGAGTGATTTCCTCATCAGCCATTGCCCGGAGTATTCCTTGCATTTCATACGATTCCGGAGTCGTGTTGGGCGCGGGATATGTTTTGTTATTGTAACGGTAATTAACCGTGCCCAAAACTCCGCATTTGCAGCCAGCCGCTGTCAGTATTGATTCCAGAAGATATGTCGTTGTTGTTTTACCGTTTGTTCCCGTAACTCCGATAAGACATAATCGGGCGGAGGGGTTACCGAAATAATTTTTAGCCAGCACACCCAATGCCCGCCTGCTACTCGTCACTTTAATTGCCTTTAATCCGAAGGGGATTTGAATATCTTTTTCGTAAACAATATAACGCGCGCCTCGATTTGCCGCATCCGCAATATAATCATGACCGTTATGTTTTAATCCAGCAATAGCCACAAACAGGGACCTATCCTCACATTTATCTGCTGCGTAACAAAGCGTGGATACATCTCCCGTGGCATCTGCGGAAAGATTTATTATATCTAAACCCTTAATCAATTGACTCAGCTTCATGTACTCCTCAGTTGCTTAACTCAAAAACAACATTGCACACGCGTTCATCACCGAACGGCGTGTGGGCCTGTGGATACTGGCGCACTGCCCAACCATTGCCTGATATTTTAAGCTCGATTGATTCGGCTTTTGCTTTTTTCATCGCTTCTCTGATTGTCAAACCAGAAAAATCAGGCATGATTGATTCATCATCGCCGGCAACATTTTGCGGGGTTAAAGTTTGTTGTGCCGAGACCAGTTGCACTTTATGTGTGTCTTTTTCAAAAACAGGGGTTTCCCGAATATTTGTTTTAAAGCAATTGAGTATTTGCTCCCCGATATTTTTAAATACCGGCGCTGCGGCCACTCCACCCCACTTATCTTTTTGCGGCTCATCAAGAATTACCAGAATGGCAACCTGCGGATTATCGGCCGGGAAAAATCCCATAAAAGATGTGCGCACTTTTTCTGATGAATATACACCGCGGGTAAAATCGAATTTTTGTGAAGTCCCTGTTTTACCGGCAACAGCGACATTGACAATGCGCGCATTTTTACCAGTGCCGTCGACAGCGCCGACAACTTCCGTCAGCATGCTGGTGAGACGCTTCGCCACGTCGGGAGAAATAACTTTACGCACTACTGTTGGTGTATACAGTTTAATGAGGCGATTATCTTTATCGGCAAAGCCTCGCACAACGTAAGGCTTCATTAAAACTCCGTTGTTGGCAATGGCCGACACGGCGGTAATTAATTGAATTGCCGTAACCGAAACACCCTGGCCAAAACCAATCATCGCCGTATCAACGGGCACCCAATTTTTCACCGGCCTTACCAACCCCGCGGATTCGCCGGGCAGATCTATACCCGTCTTCACCCCAAAACCAAAACTTTCAATATAATCGTAGAACTTTTCTTTTCCCATCTTTTGAGCAATTTTTGCAGCGCCGATATTGCTGGAATATTTTAATATATCAGGGACTGATAACACTCCGTGACGTTTCTTGTTTGCTTCATGAATAACACGGTTTGCTACTTTATAATTTCCATTTTCACAGAAAAACTTATCTGATTCTTTGATGATCTTTTCTTCCAGTGCACCAGCCACTAAAAAAGGTTTGAAGGTTGATCCCGGATCAAAAAAATCGGTAATGGCGCGGTTGCGCCATTTTTCGGATGTAAGCCCATCAACGTTATTGGGATTGAATCCCATTTCGTTGGCCATTGCTAAAATCTCTCCGGTTTTAGGATCCATGACAATGGCAAGTCCCCCTTTTGCGCCTTTGGAAAGAACAGCCTCTTTTAAATGCGTTTCCACAAGATATTGAATCCGGTTATCAATGGTTAAAACAAGATTTACGTTTTCATCTTTTTTTGTCTCACTCTTTTCGACGCGTAAAAATAATTTTTTGCCTTTGGCATCCCGCGCCCAAGCCAGCTTCTCCGGCTTTCCTTTTAAGGATTCATCATATTTACTTTCCAATCCTTCCAACCCTCTAGCATCCATACCGACAAACCCAACCAAATGTGCAGCCAGTTCGCCATTGGGATAAAAGCGCTTCGGCTCTTTGACTAGAAAAATTCCTTCGATGTCCGCATTTTCCACAGAAACAGCCTGTTCAGGAGAAATTTTTCTGGCCAACCAACAAAAGTTTTTCGGCTGTGATATTTTTTTGAGGACTAATTGACTATCCAAATTGAGGATTCCTGCAACTTGCCCGGCAGCCCTGACGGGATCAGCAATTTTGGAAGGATCGGCGCAAACGGAATCAGCCATGATTGATACAGCAAGCTTTTCACCATTGCGATCGTAAATTACACCTCTTTCCGGTGGTAACTGCAGCACAGTGGTATGCTGCCGTTGTGCTAATGTTTTTAGTTTTTTACCCGATAAAACCTGTAACTGAAAAGCACGGGATATCAAGGCAATAAATAACACCAGGAACATTATGAAAATGATGCCAATCTTAAATTTTAGCCATTTTTTCGATTCACTTGCCATATCATTCTCCCGATTTTTTTAAGACAATTACTTGATCATTATCAGGATAGGACATCTGCAATTTGTTTCTCATTATGCTTTCAATTCGTTGCGGTGATTTGAGCATCGCATATTCCAATTTCAATTTTTTTTGTTCTTCCAATTTTTGTTCTTTGACATTTAGTTCCGTAGCGATATTATATTCCAATTCTGTCATCCGAATATGCGAGCCGACATAAATCAAGGCAACAAACATGAACACTATGGCAAAAATAATAAAAGTCGAATACTTAATACCGAAAGAAGTTTCCTTTACTTCCCGGAAACCGGGAATAACTCGTGTTCCAACAGATTGCGCAGATTGTTCCATTTTAAACTCTCCGGGCTACGCGCAACTTAGCGCTGCGGGCGCGTGGATTAGCTTCGATTTCTTCTGCCGCGGGAATTAGCGCTTTTCTATTTATGTTTTGAGCTTTGCTTCTTTTTGACAGACGCAAAACGGCATATCCTTGGGGCAGACACAATCTCCGGCCAAAGCGCGAAATTCATTTTTTACAAGGCGATCTTCCAGCGAATGGAAAGAAATTACGCAAAGGCGGCCACCGGGTTTTAACGCTTCAGCAGCTGCGTTAATTGCCGGTTTTATGTTATCCAACTCATTGTTGACGGCGATTCTTATGGCTTGAAAGGTTCTTGTGGCGGGATGAATTTTTTGCCATTTTAATTTGGCGGGCATGCAAGAAGCAACTATAGCCGCAAGTTCTGTAGTTGTTTCAATGGGCGACAATTGTCTTTTTTTTGATATTGTCCTGGCGATTCTTGCAGCCATTTTTTCTTCTCCGTAAAACTTGATAATATTTTCCAGTTCGTTTTGCGCGAAGCTGTTGACAATATCGTAAGCACTGAGTTTCAAGCTGCGATCCATCCGCATATCGAGCGGCGCTTGCAGACTAAAACTAAAACCTCTTTGGGCTGTATTCAGTTGATGGGAAGAGACTCCCAAATCCAGAAGAACACCATCAACTTTTTCGATGTTTAATTTTTCCAGTACTTTGCTTAAATCGGCAAAATTAGCTTTTATCAGAATCTTGCGGGAACCAAATTCCGCCAGCCGCGACTCTGCAAACTCTAGAGCCTGATCATCACAATCAATTCCCACCAGAAACGCGTTTGTTTCTTTAAGTATCGCATAAGAATGACCTGCGCCCCCCACAGTGCCATCCACATAAATTCCCGTCTTACTAACTAAAAGTGAAGCAATAACTTCTTTAAGCATTACCGGCTCGTGATAAAAGTCGGTACTCATAACTTAAATTCCCAAATCAGCTATGAAGTTAGTGTTCTTGTCAATTTCACTGCCGGCCTTTTTCATTTCCTCTTCAAAACGATCTTTCGACCAGATTTCGATTACTTTCAACATGCCGGCCAAAACAATATCTTTTTCCAATTTGGCGTATTCGCGCAGAGTCGGCGGGATAAGCACACGGCCCTGTCCATCAAGATTACAATCAACCGCTCCGGACATAAAGAAGCGCTGAAACGACCGCACTTCCTTGCGCAATTTGGATTGATGGGCTACTTTTTCCTCAATTACCAGCCATTCATCGTAAGGGAAAACCATTAAGTACTGGTCCCAGTTGGTAATCACCATCCGGTTATCGTACTCCTCCGCAAAGATCTCGCGGAATTTGGCAGGAAAGATTATTCTTCCCTTTTCATCAATATTATGCTGATATTGACCCCTAAATACAGACATTAGTTCCCTCCACGATAAACCACTTTACTCCACATGGTCGACTATAAAGGTGGTATTTGCCTTTGTCAAGCAAAAAATTTAACTTTTTTTCGATTAAGTAACTTAAAATCACTGGGAAAATAGAGAAAGGGAAACAGAAATAATTTTGAACTGAAAAAATGGCGGAAGCAAAAATGTTTATTAAAAAATTAAAGGATTTTTTTCATTCTTTTTTATTCAAGGTCCGACTCTTTAAGTTGATGTATTGA
>CAVQCU010000105.1:0-9731 GCA_963710995.1 uncultured delta proteobacterium | reverse complement strand
GTGGGATTAAATGCTACGCCTCTTCACTCCGTCATACCGTTCGCAGATGACCTTCAGGTTACGAAGACCGGTATCTATTCTTTATTTCTTACTTCGGCGGCAGGGTTCGCACAAAAGATACTAAAAGTCGCTACACCCAATCGTTTAGCGCTTCGTCAAAGTCCAGTGCTTCGGATAAAACCATTATCCAACCCTTCATCGGCCGGCCGGTGAGATCAAATTCTCTTGCGTGCGGCATCTTCAACATCTCCGCATATTTGTCCACACCGATCCGTACAATTAAGTCTTCCTTGATAATGCCGCAGACCATGTTGCCGAAAAGTAAAAAGCAAAGTCCTCCGAACATTTTCTTCTCATCAAATCCCGGTTCTTCTTCCAGTATTTCTCGAATTCTCTGTGCTAATCCCTTATCGTATGCCATAATGAGACCCAACCTATTGAAACGATCCTCACACCTCTGCTACTGCCCTGATCCACCCTGCACTCGCCCCCTTTATTTTAACCGGGAAGCAGTAGAATTTGAAACCTGTCGACGGTAGCAGGTCTAAATTTGTTAGCTTTTCAATCTGGAAATAACCCTTTTCTATACCTGCAAAATGTCCTTCCCATATAATTGAGGCATCCTTTGTCTGGACAAATTCTTTAGCCTGGAAGGGAAGCGGCCTGTCCCAGCTCCAGCCGTCCGTCCCAACCACATGCACACCCTGGCCAAGAATCCAGAGAGTTGCTTCGCGGCTAAACCCGCAGCCTTTCACAAGATATTCGGATGTGCCCCAGTAAGGCCCCGCGCCGCTTTGCGCGAGAAATGCATCCCCTGGACTGAGAGTATGACTTATTTTATCTAGTTTTACTTTTACGTCCTTGACTGTGATGTTGTACCCGTCGGGAAAATCGGAAAAGTCGAGCTTCACACCGTTGCCCACACCCCACTCCAGAGGGAACTTATCGATGGTCAGGGCCGGCTTCCCTTGATCCTGTGTTGGATGAAAGTGCCAAGGCGCGTCCATATGCGTGCCTGCATGCGTCGAGACCTCCAAGAACTCGACCGCCCAGCCGAGCCCGCCCGGCAGGTCGCCTGCAGTTAGTCCCGGATAAAACGCCTTCATGCTCTCCGCCCCAAGCGCATGGTCTATATACATGATCTTTGGTATCATCATCGGCGGGTCGCTCGGCAGCCCGCTTTCAATTGCCACTGAAAGGTCAATGAACCTGCTCATAAAATCCTCCCTAATTATCATACCGGCACAAAGACTTTGTCGCAATTACTATTTTTGTCATTCCGCGCAAGGGAAGCGCGACGATGAGCCTGCCCCGTGCTTGACACGGGGGAATCCAGTATTTTCATTACGTTCTGGATACCGGCCTGCGCCGGTATGACGATTTTGATCGTGCTTTCCGACATTACGATACAATCTCGTAAGCCGAAATCCAGCCCACCTTTGTCATTGCCTGGCTCGCTCGCCCAGCGCATGCAGGGTGACCGGGCAATCCAGAAAATCAAAATAATTAACTTGCACTATCCACGATTATTTAACAGAGCTCTATTTTTAATCACCCTAGTATTTATTCCATCCAATGGACGAATTCATCCAGTTTCGCTCTATTTCGTTCGAAATTATTGAGAGGGACTGATAGATCAGGATAGCCCAGAGCGATGCCCACAACAATTTTTTTATCATCAGGAATAGCCACTATCTTTCTGATTTCGGCGGAAAAACGCGCGGCCGCGGCCAAAAGACATGTACCCAGACCCTTGGCGTGAGCAGACAGGCAAATCGTTTGCGCGATGAGGCCGATATCCAGCATCTGGTATTCGACAAGATTATCGCGTGAAATGCAGGCAATAATCAGACAAGGGGCATCAAACATGGTAACCATATTCCGATAAAGTACTTTTCACGTCCTTCCTTATCTTCTCTTCCGATACCCTGAGCCGATAAAACAACTTTGCCCAGTTCTCCATACCGGCTTTCATGGCATCCGGCCATTTCTCCAGCATGGGCACATCGGACGCTATCGCGGCGCCAGCAAGCGATTGCTGAAGATTCATTTCTTTGAATTTTGCCAGTGTCTTGCCTGTCAGTACATATAAGTCCCAGGGCTGCGTATTGCCCCATGATGGCGACCAGCGCGCCTCTTCCAGAATCTCCATGATTATTTTTTTTGGTACATCCTGCGGCTTGAATTTACGAATACTTCTTCTTCCTCTTGATTGCAGCAGCTAATTCCATGTTAACCTCCTTTGCGGAATCAATCCGCTTATTACATTCTTGTCATTGCGAGGAGCGTCCCGCGCGCAGCTCTACCCTCGACCTGATCGAGGGTGACAATCTCGCCCAACATACGCTGAGTTTCACTCCGGCAGCGCAGCCCCTGGAGTATGTCGAGGAAATTCAGCATACAACTCTATTCCCCCTTTATTAAAGGGGGAATGAGGGGGATTTTGATGATGCTTATAAAATCCTCCCTACCCCTCCTTTATAAAAGGAGGGCACACTTTTCGGGGGCTGTTCAAAAATGTTCAGATGCAAGGCGCGCAAGAAACCGAACCGCGAGACGTATATGGAAATACATTGAGTGGTGCGGTTTGCAGCGCAACACAGCAGATGAGCGTTTTTCAACAGTCCATCTATTCTGTTTCGTAACAAGCCACTATCTCGCCAAAATAAAGAGTGTGGTAATCTTTTTTCGGATAGATAGCCTTATCATAATTTTTATCCAGATGAACAGGATTCATGGCGGATTTGTAAACTATTTTGCATTCATAATGAATCCCCGATACCTTGATGATCGGCGACGCGACATTCTGCCCGTCTGTTGTTTCCAGATTGCATTTCTTTAACTTATCCACATCCCGGCCCGATTTCGTTCCGCAAAAAGCGATTGCCTTGCCCATATCACCTGAAGGTATTGTAACCGTAAAGTCTAAAGCCTTTTCTATAATACTAAAGGTGTGACGGGTAGAACGCACGGCCACCATCATCACCGGCTTTTGCCAGATAAATCCGAAAGTGGCCCAGCCGATTGTCATTGTGTTAAGAGCATCCGCGGCCTTAACGGTTAAGAAAGCTCCTTGTTTGATTTTGCTTATGGCATCTTCAGCAATGCTCATATAATTTAGATTTTTCATAATGATCTCCTTATTTAGTTTAATTATTTTCCATCTGTCATTCCCGACCTGATCGGAAATCCAGAAAATTTAAACATAAAATACAATCGCCCCTCATTATTCCCTAGTTGATGCGTCCATATTTTGAGAAAGAGAAATTGAGGCTTCCGAATACCGAACTGACATTGGCATTTCCCTCTATCTTATAAAGCAGGTCATTTTCTGTTAAAATAACCTTCAGGATTCCACTCAAATCTTTATATTTTACAGCGAGTGGTACCTGTATCTGCGTTGTTGTTGATGATGGGATCAATATTTCTTTTTCCAAGTGGCCATTTCCGATTTCCTCATTTTTAAGGTAAACGCTGCATCCAAAAGACTTGAGTGTAAGATCAAAATGGTTTGGATTTTGTACATCGAGATCAAGGAGAAGATTAGACTCTGTGAAGGAGATCGGACTGAGACTGACTCTACGAAGAGTAACGGATGGATTCTCCAGTATCAAAGTCGCACAAGACATGAGATAAATGGAAACGGCAAACAGAAATAATATTCTACAATGAAGTCTTACTTTCCGTGATTTGATTGCGGTAGATATTAATTTATTGTTCATTAGTCTATCTGCCTTCATACCTTTCTGAAAGTTCCTTATGCTTATACCAAAATAGTTACCTAATTAGTGAACATTAATAACCGTCCTCGATTATTTTTTCAATCAGAGTACGTCATAGTATTAGTCTGATGGAATATCAGGACCGGCTATCTTATCTTCTCAGTATCTCAGATGGTTTGCTATATCACCAGCATTTGTCAGTGTTTGAATGGGTTCGGTAAAGTGAGCAGTACCTCCCGACTGATACACCATATCCAGAATATCGTTAAAAACCTCTACCTCATATAAGGACTGAGAGCCACAAGCCAGACAGGACTTAACCAAGCCTATATTCAGATTGTCGCAATCGCGACAACGCATCCCGGGAGGTTGAAGTGTACGATCAACGACGGTGTGCTCTATTCGTTGAGACGTTGCCATACTCAGAACATCTTCCGGCCCGATAACAGTCAAACCGCCCCGCAGGTATTCTTTACGGATTTTTTCCCATTGTTCCAACCCGGTCGTCAGCTCCTCTTCACAAAAAAGATCCATAATATCTTTGTTTATAGAGGAGTCTCCCTTACTCAAGTCGATTGCCTTTTCTACAACTTTATCTTGCAGCTCTTGAGGCATGTTCTCATGAATGGCCTGCAATGTTTCCTTACTTCCCACCTTGAGAATGTGGTTAATCTCCTCCGAACTACAGATCTTGACCTGCCCCAAATACTTGTACCACATGTTAAGTTAGAATTCTGCCATTTTTTATTTCTCAATTCAGGTACGCCTCTGGCGCTGGAGGACGGTAATTCAAAGAACTGTGCGGCCTGAACGTGTTGTATTCCATGCGCCATTTTTCATTTAACGTTTTCGCTTCTTTCAAGGTATAGAATATTTCTCGTCAGGTCTTAAGATATAAGGTTTCTGCTTCCAATAGACATTTAATATTTTATTGTCCATCATCTTATACTCTCTGACATTTAAGGTGTCAACCCCGATACGTTTTCGTATCGGGATAATTCGGCCTGCAAGTTTCAGTGCACTCTGTTTCTGAAACTTGGGACTAATTAATTTAACGCACGCTTTCTAAAGCCAGCGTTAGCCAAAAGATCGTATCTATCCGAAGCTTCATCTTTGCACATTTTTTGCGCTCTTCAGTTAACAGATCTCCCAGATCACTTAGAATGGTGCGGTCGCTCATTTTTTCCAGGCGCACAACACAACTTCTTATAAACATTGCAACTATAAAATGAAAAAAGAAAATTAAGTATTAAGATTTAAGTTTTAAGGGTTAAGGGATCATGTGATATGTGAAGGGTGAAAAGGCAATGCTAAAAGAAAGACTGAAGTCTGAAGAGTTAATAAGACAGTTTTAAGTTTTAAGTAATTAAAAGGATGCTTGCTGTTTTAATTTCTTTCAATATTTGGTGAATTCTTTTAAAATAGCATTGTTATCGCTTCTACCAATGAGCGTAATAATTCGTTTAAAGGAGGCATAAATGGCTGTTAAAGAATGTGCAATCTGTGGATATAAATCGGACATATCATTTGAAGATGATATTTGTCCTTCCTGCGGACAGACGTTCTGGAAATGCAGGGAGTGCGGCTACACCCTGAAAGCGCAGACATTCCCTGAACAATGTCCGTCATGCTTCAGAAAATGCGAATTTAAAAATGTCACCTGCTACACGCCGGAATGTGGCGGTCCTGGGAATATCGACAAAAGATTGTGATTTGTCGATAGGTGGTGGGTAACAAGGGAAAAGGTGAAGAGTGAAGAATGAAAAGAAGTTTTAAGTTTTAAGTAGTTAAGTAGTTAAGTAGTTAAGTAGTTAAGAAAATAACGATAGAAATGAGGAACAGCGCTCTGTTTCACCACGGCGCTACGCGTCTGGTATAGTTCGACTTACACCTCAAACTTCATTGCATTCGTTTTCAGCTTGTCTCACTATCAGCGAGTCTCAAATCCCTCGTCGCTTCGCTCCTGGGATAATTCGACTTGCGCTTCAAACTTCGTAAAGCTCGTTTTCAGCGAGTCTCATTACATTCCAACTATAAAATAGTTGAGTGTTGAATAAATCAGCAATCCAGTATTTTTATGAAAATATGCGAAAGGGAAACAATTTTTTATTTTTAAGAATATATATTTGTTTATAACACCTTGTGTTCCTATAATTTATCTTTTGGTGCCTTCAAGTTTCGTGTTTACCCTTTTAAGGCGATGTAATAAAGAATCTTTTTGTTCGGATGAAAGATCATGGGTTTGATTTAATACTTTCTCCACCAGATCTTTGGCTTGTTGATAATCACGAACATGGTGCTCCAGCCATTTGGCCATCTCCGAAATTGTTGAATAATCCGCAGGCAGCGTAGTGATTAATTCCTGCCAGATTTGAACAGCTTGCTGCCATTGGCCAGTGCGTTTGTATAAAAAGGAAAGATCTTTTTTGGAAACAGCGGATATTTCTTTACACCCCCGATCATTAAACATGTTTAAGATTTTTTCTACTCCGCAGGAATCGCGGCGCTTTAATAAAAGACGTGCTACAGCTAAATAATCGGATGCATGTACGTTTTGTATTAATTCTTGCGCCGTCAGAATTTCCGTCAGATGGGCTGTAAGACTAGCCATGGAAATTACATCAAGCCGGTTATGCTCAAAGATAGACGCGAGAAGGCGTCCGTCACGATGACGCAGCCAATCGAAATAACGCTGGGGTATTTCCCAGCCGGGGATATCGCCTTCGCGCTCAACTCCCAGCACTTCAGCTTCCAGAGTGGCGAGACGGCTGTTCTCTAAACGATGTCCTAAAATGTGGCGTGAAGGATGAAGCAAATCCAGGTGGGGAAGTGAAGAGAGGTCACTTCGTAATCGATTTAAAATGAAACGCGTGGCCAGAAGGTTAACATCAAATGCCTTGCCGTTGAATGTAACCAGAAATTTTTTTTGACCAGCTATTTCACTAAGATAGGATAAAGCGGCTTTTTCTTCACCAAAATCACGAGCCAGAATTTGCCGAACGTGAAATTGGCCATCTTCAAACCATCCCAGGCCGATTAAAAAAGCCATTGTTCCCGTGCCTCCGGCAAGCCCTGTCGTCTCTGTATCCAGAAACAGAGCATCGGAAGCGTTAAAGGAAGCAATGCTTGGATCATTCGCCAGCATTGCTGTTGCTGCCATGTCCAGAGTATATGTTTCCCTAATGTTACGGTGCCCATGACGGCTGCTGCCGCGAATAACTTCGCTTACCAGAAAAAACCTGCCGTGATCGTTTTCGGTCTCCTCGCCGGATACAATTTTCGATAAATTGATTTTATCAGCATCAAATTTCTTTTCCGATGCACTTTGATACCGATCCGGCCTTCGCGATATAATTGTATCAAGCCTACGGCGCAGTTCATCAATTTGGACTTGTTTTGACGAAGGTTTTTCCGGTGCTTTGGTCTTTTCGCCGGTCAGACGTTTTAATTTTTCAATAGAGTTCATTTGCTAATAATCAGCTCCACAATTTTAGGCACAATTTCTTTGGCGGTTTTGCCTACTTCCAGCGTGGGGCCCACGCATGATGGGCAGCCATAAGCGCACGGACATTTTTCTATGAGAGAGCGCACGGCGGAAAGCAAATTGAAATGTTCGCGATAGAGCAGTTCGGAAAATCCTATGCCTCCCGGATAGGAATCGAAGATAAAGATGGTGGGATCGAACTCGTCAATTCTCACTCCTGCTTTGTCATTTAAATTTTCCGGACGTCCAGATCCAAAAGAAGTTATTATCCTTCCGGTTTTACCTTGGTTGACAAACCACTCACCGCTTTTATCGCCTAGCGTGTGATCGATGTCGTGCGTATCAGCCATCAAATACATTGCGGATAAATGATGTAGCGTGTAGGCCAGGCCGGAAAGGCCATCAATAATTTCTTCCGGTGTAAAGTTGAGCTTACGGAGAAGATCTCGTGGAATGGTAAACCAGTAACTGGTTGTGTGCATATCTTTTTCCGGTAGATTCACATCGCCATACCCTAGATTTTCGGAAGTGTAAAATTTGATCTTTTTGTACCCGACTACTTTGCGCACCACTTGTACCTCCCCGTGTTCTACAATCGCTCCTGGATCGTGATGATTTTCAAAAGAATCGATCACCCGCACATTGGTGTAGGTCATGGCATCGGTATAATAATCGGAATCTACTTTTCGAACATATGCTTTTTTCCCTTCCAGATCGAGTTTGTCCACGTGATACTGCTCGGAGGCCAACATATAAATGGCTTCATCATGCACAGTGGTAAAGGCACTGTCCCAATCCACCTCTGCAATTACCTTGTGATTGCCTGTCTCAGTGGTATCCACCACGACAACATTTTCCGGGTTAATTGCCCGTAAACTTATTTCATCCGCCGGATAGCTTTCCGCCGCCCAGTGCCAGCTGTCGTTTGTCTGGTGCAGCACTCTTTTTTCCTCTAGATATCGGAGTAACTCTTCCAGATTCTCATCACCAAAGGTTTCTCCTCTTTCAAAGGGCAATTCAAAGGCGGCACTTTTGATATGGTGCAGTAAGATAAGTAGATTATCAGGATTGATGCGACAATGTTCGGGCGAAAGGGAAAAGAAGTAGTCGGGATTTTCCATGATAAATTGATCTAAAGGATTACTACGGGCAATTAGAATAGCCAGGCTGCGGCCTGAACGCCTACCCGCGCGTCCCGCCTGCTGCCAGGTGCTGGCAATAGAGCCGGGATAGCCTACCATAATGCAAGCTTCCAGATTACCTATGTCGATACCCAGCTCCAAAGCGTTGGTGCTGATAACTCCCATAACTTCGCGCTCCCGTAGGCCGCTTTCGATCTCCCGCCGCAGGTTTGGCAGATAGCCGCCGCGGTAACCGGTGACAAAGTGATCGTCCTGAGGTTTTATTCGTACAAATTTATCTTTCAGATATTTGGTTAACACTTCTACGTTTAAGCGGCTGGTCGCAAAAACAATTGTTTGAATGTCATTTTTAATGAGATCCGTAGCAATCTTGCGCGCAGGTGTCATGGCATTCTGCCTGATACCCAGCTCACGATTAACCAGCGGCGGGTTATAAAGGATAAAAGTTTTTGCCGCCGTGGGTGCACCGCTTTTATCTAAAAGAGCCACCTCTCGCTCCAAGATTTTTTCGGCATGTTCATGAGGATTAGCCACAGTTGCCGAGCAGCAAATGAAAACGGGATTAGCGCCGTAAAAACGGCAAATGCGCACCAGCCTGCGAATTACATTAGCAAAGTGCGACCCAAAAATGCCGCGATAAATATGCAGTTCATCAATAACGATATATTTTAAATTAACAAATAGTTTTTGCCATTTAGTATGATGAGGTAGGATTCCCGCGTGCAGCATGTCCGGATTGGTGACGACGACATGTCCCTGTTTGCGGATTGCCTGTCGAGCATCATCGGGCGTATCGCCGTCATAGGTAAAAGTTTTGATATCAGCTTTCAGATCTGTAATCAGATTGTAAATCTCATGCATTTGATCTTGCGCCAGTGCTTTGGTCGGAAAAAGATATAAGGCGCGTGTTTCCGGTTCTTCCAGAATGCTTTGAAGGACAGGAAGATTATAGCATAAAGTCTTGCCGCTGGCCGTAGGTGTAACCAGCACAACATCCTTTCCGTTGCGAATGAAGCGAATTGCCTGCGCTTGATGCTTATAGAGTCTCTCCATTCCGTGTTTCTTCAAAACCGACTGTAATTGCGGATTAACCCATGATGGATAATCCTCCCAGTCGCCTGCTTTTTCGGGAATATCAACAATAGCGGAGGCGCTATGAAGAAAACTTTTATTTTTCTTTAAACGGGCGACCCACTCATTTAATGTCAGCTTTGCCATAATTTTAATTAACCTTTAAATTTTTATTGCTTCATTATAGTAAAAATATAAAATATCACAACAGCTAGTTTTTTACAGGAAGAAATAAACAAAAAAATCCCTATTTATTAAACAATAGAATTATGGGGGCTTTTTGTTTTTTAGCATTATGATCGGCGGCCTAGC
>CAVQCU010000104.1:0-10532 GCA_963710995.1 uncultured delta proteobacterium | reverse complement strand
AATAAATATGGACTCTGTCAAGGAGGGATGTGCCGGTAACACACTAATCCAGCGGCGCCAGTTTCAGTTCACTTCGTTTCTGAAAAAGTAAAAGATGTCATTAATCCCGCGTCCCTGCCAACTACGTTGGCGGGATTGTTCCTCTTACGCTTCGAGCTTCATTTCATTCGCTCTCAGCAAGAGTCACGATCGCTACGCTCCTGGGATAGTTCGGCTAACGCTTCAAACTTCGCTACGCTCGTTTTCAGCGAGCCTCACTAAATTTAACTTGACCGGGAAATTATAGTTGGATAAAAAGTTACAATGAACAAACTTATAGGGAGGGCTGATCGTTGAAACTGCCCGCAGTAACCGGTACTCTTGATTTATATATATCTGAAATTAATCGGTTTTCGCTTTTAACCGCGGAAGAAGAATTCAAGCTTGCCGTGCAGTTGAAAAAGTATAACAATGTTGAAGCCGCTGAAAAGCTGATTGTTTCGAATTTGCGTTTTGTAGTAAAGATTGCCCACGAATACCGCAGCTATGGCTTCAAGCTTGCCGATTTAATTCAGGAAGGCAATGTCGGTCTTATTCACGCCGTGAAAAAATTCGATCCCTACAAAGGCTACAGATTGATTTCTTATGCGGTGTGGTGGATTCGAGCCTACATTCAGAATTACCTGATTAAATCCTGGAGCATTGTCAAAATCGGTACAACGCAAGCGCAGAGAAAACTATTTTTTAAATTAAATCAAACTAAAAAAGAACTGGAGACGCTTTCGGAAAAAAATCCGGAGTTTGGTGAAATTGCTACATCATTGGGGGTTAAAGATTCCGAGGTAGCCGAAATGGATTTGCGCATGGGCTCACGGGATGTCTCCCTGAATGAAATTATCAATGACGAAAGCAATAGCTCGCATATCGATTTTCTTGCTTACAAAGGTGATAATCAGGAGTTGGCTTTAATTAAAAATGAAGAAAAGAGTTTGGTTAGGCGTGATATTGCCGGAGCACTGGCTAATCTCAACGAAAGAGAAAGTTATATTATTCTTAACCGCGTAATGGCCGATGATCCCCAGACGTTGCAGGAAATAGGAACCAAATACAACATTTCGCGGGAACGAGCACGCCAAATCGAGAAACAGGCACTGAAAAAAATGCAACTGGCACTGCCGTATTTCAAACCGGATAAATGACAATTTTTTCACCGGTGAATGGTGAAAAAGTTTACCGCTTTCATAAAAGCGTACGCACGAAGACTAGACCGGCTTGAACCCACCGGGATTAATCTCTACCTTATATAATGAACTATTAGTGGTGATCAATCCTTTGCCCAACTCGTTAATGGAAATAATATAACGTCTTTAAAATAGGTAGCTTTGTTTCGCCTATTGACCTATTCTTCTAAAATTGGTACAAATATAAAGTTTGGATTCAGATGTCATTTTTGACCATACGATAAAAGTAACGTACAAAGTATAAATTGTATACAAAACAATACCTTTAACTCTGCTTTGGAAACATAGGGGAGTCCAATTAACATCTGCCGTTCATTATGGAAGAAACTGGTTTTCCGCGAGGCATGGATATTTTTCGATTAGTTTGTTGGCCGCCATAAGGAGTAGCAAAAAGTGGAAATGAGCAGCAAGATCATTCTTAGGTACTTAAGTCAGCTAAAGGCGCACCTTCCGGGCAGAGACTCACAGAAAAAACATGCCAGTGACGAACTGTTGCTGCGATCGGAATTATTCAGTGCCAAGCAGATGCAGCAGCACGGCAAAACCATCGCGGGCGCACACAAGTTGAGTCCGGGACGCACTTCGAACCAACTGCTGGCAAGAATGGCCGATAATGAAAATGTCTTGTTTGGCGTTAGAAAACTGTTGACGAAAGCGGTTGGGGAAAACCATCATATTACACCGGCCGAAGAATGGTTTCTGGATAACTTCTATCTGATCGAAGAACAAATTCGCACAGCCAGAAGGCATTTGCCGAAAGTTTACAGCAGGGAACTGCCTCACCTTGCAAATGGCCCATCGGCTGCTCTTCCGCGGGTGTATGACATTGCGCTGGAGATGATCTCCCATGGCGATGGGCAGGTGGATTCGAAGGCTCTTAGTCTATTTGTAGCCGCCTACCAGACAGTAACCGTGCTTACGCTGGGTGAATTGTGGGCAATTCCTATTATGTTGCGCCTGGCGTTGATCGAAAATATTCGACGTATCGCCGTCCGCATATCTACCGACAGAGCTAACCGCAATTTAGCCGATTCTTGGGCGACTCGGATGACAGCGATCGCCGAGAAGGACCCGAAAAGCTTGTTTCTGGAAATCGCGGACATGGTTCGGTCAGACCCGCCGATGGTGGGTGCGTTTGTTGCAGAAATTACACGTCGCTTGCAAGGGCAAAGTCCTTCTCTGGCCTTGCCGCTTACCTGGATCGAGCAGCGCCTCTCCGAGTACGGTCAGACAATCAAGGCATTAGTGCATCTGGAGACCCAGCAACAAGCCGCAGATCAGGTCTCTATGAGCAACAGTATCGGCAGTCTTCGTTTCCTGGGCGCAATGGACTGGCGCGAGTTTGTCGAAACGATGAGTGTGGTCGATCAGATCATGCGCGAGGATCCCCGCGACGTTTATGTCAAAATGGATTTTTCCACCCGTGACCGTTACCGCCACGTCATAGAGAAAATCGCCAAAAAAAGTCGATTGCCAGAAAGTGAAGTGGCGCGCACGGCGATAAGCCTCGCCCGCAAATGCGGTGCAAAAAATGGCCGTTATGACTGCGCGGCGCATGTCGGTTTCTATCTGATCGACAAGGGATTGCCGGAACTCGAACAACTGATGAAAGTGCGTTTATCACCGGTTGAAAAAATTATGCAATTAGGCCGCCGAATTCCTTTGCTGATGTATATTGGTGCTATCATCCTGTTGACCCTCATATTTACAGGGAGTTTACTTGTGAAGGCACATACCGATGGATTGCATAGTTGGCCATTGGCCATACTCGGATTCCTCGCGCTTCTAAGCACGAGCCACCTGGCTGTAGCTCTGGTAAACTGGCTGGCGACTCTGCTGGTGGCGCCCCATCCATTGCCACGAATGGATTTTTCCCAGGGAATACCGCCTGAATGCCGCACTCTGGTTGCAGTTCCGACGATGCTTTTAAGCGCGCAAAACATTCCGGATTTAATAGAAGCATTGGAAATCCGATTTCTGGCCAATCGTGACGACAATCTGCGTTTTGCCCTCCTGACCGACTTTCGGGACGCCAAGGAAGAAACGCTGCCGGATGATGAGCCACTTCTGCAGCTGGCTAAGGAAGGGATTGAAGGGTTAAATGAAAAGTACAAGGATTCAAAAGGTGATATGTTCTTCTTATTTCATCGCCCACGCCGCTGGAATCCTAACGAACTAATTTGGATGGGTTACGAACGAAAAAGGGGGAAACTGGCGGATTTGAATGCCTTTCTACGCGGAAGAACGCAGGGTCATTCTGGAGATTTCTTTTCGCTTATCGTCGGTGATACGACGGTATTAAGAAATGTGAAGTATGTGATCACTCTCGACACTGATACAAAGCTGCCACGTGATGCGGCGTGGGAATTTATAGGAACCATGGCGCATCCGCTAAATCGTGCTCAATATGACGAAGAAAAGAAACGTGTCAGCAAGGGATACGGCATACTGCAACCAAGGGTTTCCGTAAGCCTCCCCGATATGAGCCGGTCGTTGTACGCAACCATGTACGGGAGTAATTCCGGCATTGATCCTTATACACAAACTGTTTCCGATATTTACCAGGATATATTCAGGGAAGGTTCGTTCATTGGCAAAGGCATCTATGATATTGATGCCTTCGAGGCCGCCCTTAACGGGCAGCTTCCCGAAAATCAGATTCTCAGTCACGATCTTATCGAAGGATGTTACGCCCGGTCGGGATTGATAAGCGACGTGCAATTATACGAGGAATATCCATCCTGCTACAACGTGGATGTGAGCCGCAGGCATCGTTGGATCCGCGGAGACTGGCAGATTGCGCGGTGGATCAGATCGAGCGTTCCCGCCTCCGACGGGCACACGCAGAAAAATCCACTATCGATGTTGTCCCAATGGAAGATTTTCGATAATCTGCGCAGAAGCCTCATATCCGCAGCATTGACCCTTCTGATGGTACTGGGCTGGACAGTACTGCCTACGGCCTGGTTCTGGACACTGTCGATCCTCGGAATCATCTTGATTCCTTCTTTAATCATGTCTGCACTGAATCTGTTTCAAAAACCGCGCGATGTAATGTTAACGCAGCATTTAATTTCTTCGATGCATACAGCCGGCAATCACATTATGCAGGCAGCATTCATACTCATCTGCCTGCCCTATGAGGCTTATTTTAGTTTTGATGCGATTGGGCGCACCCTCTGGCGGATATTGATTTCGCACAAGCGGCTCCTTGAATGGAATCCATCGGAAAACCCCCGGCGCAACCGTGGCAATGACATGGTCAACTACTTTGGGGCCATGTGGTTCGCTCCGGTATTTGCCACGGTCACGGCAATCACTATCTTTTTCTTCCGTCCGGCCGCTCTGGCAGTGGCCGGGCCGCTCCTCTTTATCTGGCTGATTTCTCCCCTGATCGCCTACTTGTTCAGCCGGCCATTTGCTCACCATGAAGCAAAACTTACGTCCGACCAAATTATTTTTCTTCGGAAAATTTCCCGGAAAACATGGAGCTTTTTCGAAACCTTTGTTGGTCCAGACGATAATTGGCTGCCGCCGGACAACTATCAGGAACAACCCGTTGCCATGGTCGCCCATCGCACGTCGCCGACTAACATGGGTCTGGCGCTTCTGGCCAATCTCTCCGCCTGCGATTTCGGTTATATCACAATGCGGCAATTCATCGAGCGCACGGCAAATACACTTCGCACGATGGAAGCTATGGACCGCTATAAAGGTCATTTTTATAACTGGTATGATACACAATCTCTGGAACCGCTGCTGCCACTCTACATTTCGTCGGTGGACAGCGGAAACCTCACCGGACATCTGTTGATATTACGGTCTGGTATCCTCGCCCTTCCCGATCAGAAAATCGCAGGAACGCAGATGTTTGCGGGACTTAAAGACACTCTTGATGTTTTCGCAGACACGGCGGGAAAATCTTCCCCTGTTTCTCTCGTTGGACTTAAAAAGGATCTAGCTTCCGCGATCACTTCCAAACCGACCACTCTCATGGCGATACGATTGTCCCTCGAACAACTGGCAACATCAGCAACCCAGATCGTTACAGACGTCAATATCCCCGATAGCGATCCCGATAGCCCATTGACATGGTGGGCAAAGGAATTTGCCGATCAATGCCGGGCAGCCCTTGATGATCTGCGGTTTCTCGCACCATGGATATTTTACCCGGCATTATCGGACATAATTAACAAATTGCCAAAATTAAATGATATACCGACTTTGCGAAAAGTAACCAATCTGGAAACGGAATTGATATCTGCCATCGAGGAACAAATGACAGCTGGTGTAACGCCAGATGAGCATATGCAGCTTGGTGAACTTCGCAGACTCGTTGCCGACGCCAGCCAATGCGCCGGGGCCTTGATGGCGGAAATTGAAGGGCTGGCAAAGCAATGCAGCGATTTCACCCATATAGAATACGACTTCCTGTTTGATAAGGCGTGTAATTTGCTGTCTATCGGATACAACGTCGGTGGCTGGCGGCGGGATACAAGTTTCTACGATTTGCTGGCAGCGGAAGCGAGATTTTGCACTTTCGTGGGAATCGCACAGGGAAAACTACCCCAGGAGAGTTGGTTCGCCCTGGGACGGCTCCTTACCACCGCCGGCGGAGGGCCGGTTTTAGTATCATGGAGCGGTTCCATGTTCGAATACCTCATGCCGCTTCTGGTGATGCCGACATACGAAAACTCTCTTCTCGACCAAACCTATAAGGCGGCTGTGGCCAGACAGATAGAGTATGGAAAGAAGCACGCCGTGCCCTGGGGTATTTCGGAATCAGGCTACAACTCCATTGATGGCCACCTCAACTATCAGTATCGCGCCTTTGGTGTTCCCGGCCTTGGTCTCAAGCGCGGATTAGCCGAGGATATGGTCATTGCCCCCTATGCCTCTGCGCTGGCGTTAATGGTGGAGCCCGAGGAGGCGTGCCGAAATCTGGAAAAACTTGCCGCGGCAGGTTTTGAGGGGAGATTCGGTTTCTATGAAGCGATCGACTACACACCGTCGCGCCTGTCGCGAGGACAATCGAACGCTGTTGTTCGTTCCTTTATGGCTCATCATCAGGGTATGACCTTGCTCGCGATGGTCTATTTGCTCCTGGGCCGATCGATGCAGAAGCGATTTGAGTCGGAACCATTGTTCCAGGCGACCATGTTATTGCTCCAGGAGCGGGTTCCCAAGGCCATCGCTTTTTATACGTCCCCCACAGAACTCGCCGATTCACATAGGGAGTCTGTTAGTATGGAAACGCCTGTGCGTGTTTTTATCACCCCCGACACACCGGTTCCGGAAGTACAGTTGCTTTCGAACGGCAGATATCACCTAATGGTGACAAATGCCGGCGGCGGTTACAGCCGTTGGAAAGACATGGCCATCACCCGTTTCCGGGAAGACAGTACCTGCGACAACTATGGCACTTTCTGTTATCTCCGTGATGTAACGAGCGGGAATGTCTGGTCAACAGCCTATCAGCCTACGCTCAAACAACCTCTGCATTACGAGGCCATTTTTTCGGATGGCCGCGTGGAATTTCGCCGCCAGGATCATGATTTTAACGTCCATACAAAAATCGCTGTTTCGCCGGAAGATGATATCGAACTGCGCCGTACCACCATAGAAAACCGCTCGCGGTCACGAAAGACCATTGATGTCACGAGTTATGCGGAAGTGGTTCTCGCACCCTCTGCCGCGGACCAGATTCATCCGGCATTCAGCAATCTCTTTGTTCAAGCCGAGATCATCGAACAGCGCCGGGCGATTCTTTGCACTCGCCGGCCACGTTCCCAAGACGAGAAAAATCCCTGGATGTTTCACTTGATGGCCGTACATGGGGTGAAGATCGAGCAGATTTCCTACGAGACTGACCGGACGCAGTTTATCGGCCGCGGGAACACCGTTAGTGATCCACAAGCGATGGGTTCTCTTGCCGATCTCTTTGGAACACTCTCGGGCAGTCAAGGTTCGGTGCTTGATCCTATTGTCGCCATCCGGTCCCGAATAACGCTTGACCCGGAGCAATCGGCTACAATTGATATGGTTTTCGGAATCGGCGAAACCAGGAATACTGCTTTAGCTCTGGTCGAAAAATATCAAGATCGGGGGATCGCGGATCGTGTCTTCGATCTGGCCTGGACGCAGAGTCAGGTACTTTTGCGGCAGATCAATGCTACGGAGGCCAACGCTCAGCTTTACTGCCACATTGCCGGCTCCGTCATCTACGGTAATGCCTCACTGCGAGCTGATTCCAGCGTCATCACCGAAAATCACCGGGGGCAATCCGGTTTATGGGGCTACGCTATATCCGGCGATTTACCAATCGTATTGTTGAGAATTGCCGACCAGGCCAATATCGAATTGGTACGCCAACTCGTACAGGCGCACGTATACTGGCGATTAAAAGGATTGGCTGTGGACCTCGTAATCTGGAATGAAGATCATGCCGGTTACCGGCAAATTCTGCACGACCAGATCATGGGATTGATTGCCTCAGCCACCGTCGCCGACTTAAACGATCAATTCGGCGGTATTTTTGTCAGATCCACTGACCAGATATCAGAAGAAGACCGCATCCTGATTCAAACGGTTGCTCACGTTATCATCACCGATAGAAAAGGGACACTGGCAAACCAGGTCAACCGGCGCGGTAGTTTGAAAATGGCGGTGCCGCGACTGACACCGGCCCGTACCCATCGCGCCATAACCGCGCCGATCGCCGAGTTGCCTGAACGCAATCTTATTTTCTATAATGGGCTGGGCGGATTCACCCCTAATGGGCGCGAATACGTGATTTCGACTGTCCAAGGTCAGATGACGCCGGCTCCATGGGTGAATGTGCTGGCCAACCCTCTGTTCGGCACCGTCGTTTCCGAGAGTGGTATGGCCTACACTTGGGCCGAGAATGCCCATGAGTTCCGTCTCACACCGTGGTACAATGATCCGGTTAGCGATAGGGGCGGAGAAGTCTTTTACCTGCGCGATGAGGAGCGCGGCCACTTATGGTCTCCTATGCCGCTGCCCAGACTAGGGGAGACGCCTTACATAACCCGGCACGGTTTTGGCTACAGCGTCTTCGAACATACAGAGCGCGGCATCCACTCTGAGGTATGGGTTTACGTGGCTCTGGACACAGCGATTAAGTTCACTGTGTTGAAGGTGAAAAATGAAACGGGGAGAGCGCGCCGTCTCTCTGCTACAGGATATGCGGAATGGGTTCTGGGCGACCTCAGAACGAAAACAGCCATGCATGTGATTACCGATGTTGACCTCGAAAGCGGCGCTATCTTTGCGCGCAATTCCTACAACACGGAGTTCCCCAATCGAGTTGCCTTCTTCAACACCGACGCGCTGACGCGAACTTTAAGCGGCAACCGGACGGAATTCGTGGGACGTAATGGAACGCTTCACGATCCGGCGGTCATGAAACGGTTGCATCTCTCCGGCAAAGTTGGCGCCGGATTTGATCCCTGCGCCGCAATTCAGGTTCCATTTGATCTGGCCAATGGGGAAGAAAAAGAAATTGTCTTCACTCTCGGCCTGGGGCGTGACGTCGATGATGCTCGAAAACTCGTGCAAAGTTTCGGGGGAGAAACCGCAGCCCGCGACGCTCTCGATGCCGTGCGAAAATACTGGGATCAAACGCTGGGCGCTGTGCAGGTGGAAACACCCGATCCATCTCTCAACGTGCTGGCAAATGGCTGGCTTTTATATCAAACGCTGGCCTGCCGGCTTTGGGCGCGAACCGGAAACTACCAGTCGGGGGGCGCCTTCGGCTTCCGCGATCAGTTGCAGGATGTAATGGCGCTCATTCACACTGAACCGGGCTTTGAGCGCGAGCATCTGCTTCTTTGCGCCTCCCGCCAATTTCAGGAAGGAGATGTCCAGCATTGGTGGCATCCCCCTCTGGGCCGTGGTGTGCGTACGCAATGCTCCGACGATTACCTCTGGCTGCCCCTTACAACCTGCCACTATATATCAAGTACCGGTGACGCCGGGATATTGGATGAATCTATCCCCTTTATCAAAGGCCGTCCGATAAACATAGAGGAGGATTCATATTACGATTTGCCCGGCAGGTCACAAGAAACGTCCAGTTTGTATGAACACTGTGTAAGGGCAATCAATAAGGGACTGCAATTTGGTGAGCACGGATTGCCGCTCATGGGCTCCGGAGACTGGAACGACAGCATGAACATGGTGGGGATAAAGGGAAAAGGCGAAAGCGTCTGGCTTGGTTTTTTCCTTTATAAAGTCCTTATGCAATTTGCGGAAGTTGCCCGCCGGCGCGGCGACACAAGTTTTGGCGAACATTGTGAAAAAGAAGCGTCACAGATGCGCTTGAATATCGAACAGCATGGATGGGACGGCTTTTGGTACCGGCGCGCATATTTCGATGACGGCTCGCCCCTTGGTTCGGCTAAAAACCCCGAATGCCGGATTGATTCGATCGCCCAAAGCTGGGCCGTTTTGTCCGGGGCCGGAGATGCCGAACGTTTGCGTCTGGCCATGGAATCTCTGAATCAGCATCTCGTTCGCAGCGACATCGGAATAGTCAAGCTTCTGGAACCGCCGTTCGATAAGTCCAATTTGAATCCCGGCTACATAAAAGGATACGTCCCCGGCGTAAGAGAGAATGGCGGACAATACACTCATGGGGCGATCTGGGCGGCGATGGCATTTGCGGCTTTGGGGGACAATCGCCGCGCCTGGGAAATTATGACCATGATTAACCCGGTGAACCACGCAAAGTCTTTTGAGGCAATGGCGACTTACAAAGTGGAACCGTACGTTATCGCGGCCGACGTCTATGCGTTCCCGCCGCATACTGGCCGCGGCGGCTGGACGTGGTACACCGGCTCAGCCGGCTGGATGTACCGGCTGATAGTGGAATCGCTTCTGGGACTGCGGCGTGAAGGAAACAAACTGCGTTTCACGCCGTGTCTTCCCGCGGATTGGGATGGCTTCAATGTACATTACCGGTATCTGAAAACAATCTACCACATTGCTGTCCTGCGCGCACAAACCGGGGAAGGTGAAATGAAAGTGATCGTTGATGGTGTCGAGCAAAGTGAGAAAACAATTCCCCTTGTGAATGATGGGAAGGAACATAAGGTCGAGGTGAGGGGGTTTTGAAAAACGCCCATCTGCCGCGTTGCACTGCAAACCGCACCGCTCAACGTATATCCATATACACCTCCCAGTTCGTTTTTTGCGCGCCTTGCATCTGAACATCCCGTATCAAGTACGGGACAAGCTTTTGAACAGCCCCACTAACACTCGCAGGTATTGCGTCGGGTCAAGCGGTATTGA
>CAVQCU010000103.1:0-28513 GCA_963710995.1 uncultured delta proteobacterium | reverse complement strand
CGTGAAGTCCTGAATGACTATTACATAATACACATAGCATTTCTCGATAATTTGGTCAGGCCGGAACTTGAACAAAAATATATTACTCCTTATTTTGAAATTAAAACTTCCTGTCAGCTGGACACCGTTGCCGACTGGACAACTATTCCTTCTTTAGAAGCAAAGCCTCCTGATGTCATGCGTTATTTTGTTCGCGTGAAGCCGGATGTGCTGGATGCCTTTATTTTAAAGAATGATTTAGGTGGAATAAGTCTGGAAGAGGCGGAAGGCGAATTCCTAAGCCAGCAAAGCGTTAAGCTGAATCATGAATATTACGCGTCTTTAGGCGATAAAAAAGCCTTCATCATGTCTTTCGGCAAGAATATTATGATCCTGAAGGTCGTTGGGTACGCAGAATCCATTACCGATTATTATAAAATTGATGATTTGAAGGCGCATGTCTGGATTGCCCATCAGCGGTTCCCAACAAAAGGACGTGTCTGGCATCCGGGTGGTGCGCACCCGTTTGGAGTAATGAATACTGCACTGGTTCATAACGGAGATTTTGCTAATTACAGTTCCGTCAGCGAGTATCTTGCGCAGCGTCATATTTATCCGCAATTTTTAACTGATACCGAGGTTTCTGTCCAGATATTTGATTTGCTGGATAGGACCTATCACTATCCGCTGGAGTATATTATAGAAGCTCTGGCACCTACGACAGAAATAGATTTTGACAGACTTCCCAAAGAGAAACAGTCTGTCTATCGGGCAATTCAGGCAACTCATATTCATGCGTCACCGGACGGCCCCTGGTTCTTTATCATTGCCCACACCTTGTCCCAGGCCGACAAATTTCAACTCATGGGTATCACTGATACTTCCATGCTCCGGCCGCAGGTTTTTGCTTTTGCGGACGGTGAAGTGCAGATCGGCTTGATTTGTTCTGAAAAACAGGCGATTGACGCAGCATTGCTCAGCATGTCAAAAGATGACAGTCGCATCTGCCCGGTAGCCGACAAGTACTGGAATGCCCGGGGCGGCAGTTCGACGGACGGAGGATCGTTCATTTTTACTCTTGAGAAAGACCAAACTGGAAAATACAGATTGAATTGTACCGACAAATTCGGGGTTCCGGTCAAATTACCATCCGGAACAGAGGTCGTCGATTTATCCGAAGAAATAAAACCTTCCGGTACTCAGACCGGTAATATTGAAAAAGGAATTCGCGAGAACTTTGATGCCGACAGTCAAAAGGTCTTTCGTCATATTATCGAAAAAATCGTTGATTGGTCTTTTGCAGAAGTATGGTTAGCCTGTGAAACAGTTATTTCGCTAGCTAAAGATTCGAATCAATTCGCCAAAGCAATTGAAATATTGACTCTGTTGAACGACCGGCGTTATGCCACCGGCACAAAGAAGCGTAAGCACACCCTGCAAATCGTTCGCACCGCTTTGCGCCAATTGCTCGGTCTTATCCCTTTGATAGAAGAAACATCGACAAGTGAGTTTCGGCTGATAAATTATAAAACCAGGCAACTTTTAAAAGAACCGCAGATTGGTGAGACGACTTTGGTGATTGATACGCTGGGTTTCCCACCTGAAGGAAGCGAATCGAATTCCTCGCTTTTAATGGACGGTTACATGAAGGGCTGGAAACATTTCATTGTTTATAACTGTGCCGGACAGCGTTTTACCGGTTGCGGCTTGGGACCTCAAACTGAGGATGTTACAATCGATGTTTACGATAGCGATGGCGATTACCTCGCTTCCGGCATCGACGGTTTAACCATTAACGTTCACGGCAATGCTCAGGACCAATTGGGTCAGATTATCAAAGGTGGTAAATTGGTTATTCACGGCGACACCGGACAAACATTCTTATACGGCGCCAAAGGTGGTTCTATTTTTGTTTTGGGTAATGCTGCCGGCCGTCCTCTGATTAATTCCGTAGGTAAGCCAAAGGTTGTGATCAACGGAACCTGCCTGGACTTCCTCGCTGAATCCTTCATGGCGGGTGACGTCTTTGCGGATGGGGGTTTTGTTATTTTAAACGGTATAACATTCGATGATAAAGGCAACATAATTGATTTGAAAGAACCCTATCCCGGCGGTAACCTGTTTTCCCTCGCTTCCGGTGGTGCAATATACGTACGTGATCCTCGCAAGTATCTGACCCGGGAACAGTTGAACGGCGGCAACTTTTTCAAGCTGACTGATCAGGACTGGGAAACGATCTTGCCCTATCTCGAGGAGAATGAACGTTTATTTGGAATCAGGGTAAATGATCTGCTGGCTATTGACGGCAAACTTAAGCGACCCGGTCAAATCTACCGCAAAGTCGCCCCAGCCAAACTATCAGCTAATGCCCAAATCGAGTCGGACGAATAGGTATTTTATTTAAATGAGAGAATATTAAAAATGACGATGAGAATAACAAAACAGAAAGTCACTGAAAACTTCTTAAAAGCAGTTCAGGAAACAGCGGATGTGAATTTAAGCTCCTGCTATCAGTGTAAGAAATGTTCTATCGGCTGTCCTATCGCCGACCAGATTGAATCACCGCCTTCTGAGATAATACGAAAGCTACAACTCGGGGCTGGAACCGAATTATTAAATACGGATCTCATCTGGACATGTCTTGCCTGTGAAACATGTTACACCAGATGTCCTAATCGGATAAACTTCCCTGCAGTGATTGACGCCTTAAAGTTTATCGCTTTGAAGAAAGGTGCTGCCAAACCGGAGGGTAATGCACCTTTATTTAACCGTTTATTCTTAAACACGGTCAAGTCTTATGGCCGCGCTTATGACTTGCAGGCTATTGCCATGTATAAACTGAGAACTGGTAACCTGAAACAGGATATGGATAAATTCCCCACGATGCTGAAAAAAGGCAAAATAGCAATTCTACCTCCGTCCGGCGCGAATAAAGACAAAGTGAAACGCATATTTAGAAAATCAGCACAAAATAAAGGAACGGAAAAATGAAATACGCATATTATCCCGGTTGCTCTGCTCATTCCACTGCTCGAGATATGCATGAATCATGTCTGGCCGTATCGAAGGCACTGGGTATTGAACTTAATGAAATCAAAGGATGGACATGTTGCGGTGCCAGTGCCGCTCATCAGACTGACCGGAAACTGGCGGTTTCGTTGGCTTCAGCCAATCTCCTTTTGGCCAAACAGATGGGCATGGACATGGTAGTCAATTGTGCCGCCTGTTATAACCGTTCCAAGGTGGCCAATTATGAAATTATTAATTCCAAAGAAATAAGGGAATCCCTTGCTGACAATCTTGGAGAGACATATGATGGATCGGTTCCGGTACGGCACTTTATTGAGATACTTTTAAAGGACATTGGACCGGTTAAATTACGGAAGAAAATTGTTAATCCACTGAAAGATCTTAAAGTGGCTGCTTATTATGGATGTTATCTGGTCCGTCCGCCGGAAGCAACCAACTTTGATGATCCCGAGAATCCTACTATTATAGAAAGCTTGATCGATGTGATGGACGGTGAGAATGTGGAGTGGTCGGGTAAAGTGGATTGCTGTGGCGGTATGCAAAATCTTACACGAACTGAAATTACCGTCCGGCGGTCGGCTTCGGTTATAGAGATGGCAGAGGCTGCCGGTGCCGAGTGTATCGCTGTAGCCTGTCCTATGTGTCAAATCAGCCTTGATGTAAGACAGGCTGACATGGAAAAGCTTCTCGGCAGGCAATATAATATGCCGGTTATTTATGTTACACAGTTACTTGGTCTTGCCATGGGACTCTCGCCCACGGAACTCGGGTTAAATAAACTAATGGTAAATCCGTTAGCTGTATTAAATAAAGTCAAAGCAGCAGCCTAGTTAAAACTGCTTATTGATAACAAATGATTAAAGACTACTTAAGGTTAAGATATGCATAAAAGTAAAAAGAAATTAACAGGCACGGTTCTTGTTCAGGGCGGCGGTATTGCCGGCATACAGGCAGCCCTCGACCTAGCTGATTCCGGTTTTAAAGTCTATTTGGTGGAGCGTGATGCGGCCATCGGTGGCATGATGGCACATCTTGATAAGACGTTTCCTACCGGAGATTGCGCGACTTGTATAGTATCGCCTAAACTGGTCGAATGTGTCCGTAATATTAATATTGAGATACTTACTCTTTCCGAACTCGTTGGTTTGGAAGGAGAACCTGGCCATTTTAAAGCTAAAGTCAAAGTCTCTCCCAGATATGTGGACGAAATCAAATGCAATGCGTGTAGTCAGTGCACAGATGCCTGTCCGGTCAACGTGCCCAATCCTTTTGACCGTAAAATGGGTACCCGAAAAGCAATCGCCAAGCTTTATGCTCAGGCAACACCAAACAAATTCGGTATTCTGAAGAACGGACATTCCCCCTGCAAGGTAGAATGCCCGGCAAACATTAATGTCCAGGGCTACATTCAATTAATTAAGAAGAAAGAATACCTCAAGGCTGTTAATCTTATCCGGGAGCGAAATCCGCTGTCTGCTATCTGCGGACGGGTTTGTACTCACCCCTGTGAAACCGAATGCGCGCGTAATGATGTTGATTCCTCCGTCTCCATCAGATTATTGAAACGTTTCGCTTCAGACCAGGAAATGGAAATGGTCCGGTCTGGGAAACTAGTTCTTCCTGAAGAGAAGACCTCGCCCACGGGTGCCAAAAAGATTGCTGTAATCGGCGCTGGACCGGCCGGCCTTACTGCTGCAGCTGATCTGGCCGACCGTGGTTATGCTGTGACAATTTACGAAGCCACGTCGGAAGCCGGCGGCATGCTGCGCTGGGGAATTCCCGCTTACCGTTTACCTAAAGATGTATTGAGCTACGAAGTTGAGTTGATCCGCCGCAAGGGAATCAAGTTCATCTACAACACGCGTGTCGGTGCGAGTATTTCCATGGCAGAAATACGCCAGGAAAATGATGCTGTCTTTATCAGTGTCGGTACACAGAGCAGCCGGAAGCTCAACGTCGAAGGTGAAGATAATACTGGAATTGCTTATGGTCTGGAGTTCCTGCGTCGGGCCGGCGACAAAGACAATCGTCCCCAACTGAGCGGTAAGGTCGTGGTAATCGGCGGTGGCAACGTCGCTATCGATGTAGCCCGCTCGGCGATGCGTCTCGGAGCTGACACCGTGGAAATGGTCTGTCTGGAACAGCGTTCTGAAATGCCGGCTTTACCCGAAGAAGTTGCCGCCGCTCTCGAAGAGAAAATAAGAATCAACAACGGCTGGGGTCCGAAACGTATTCTCGGAAACGGCAAAGTCAGCGGAATCGAACTAAAACGCTGCACAAGAGTTTTTGACGAAAACGGTCGGTTCAACCCGGCATACAACGAAAACGAGAAAACGACGTTAAGAGCCGATAAAATTATTGTTGCCATCGGTCAAGCGATTAATCAGAAATCGCTCAGCAACATGGGTGTGGAATCCGAACGTAATCTTTACAAAGTCGATAAGATCACGCTGGAAACATCTTTGAAAGGTGTTTTTGCCGGTGGCGATGATATTCCGGGCAGCGCTTCCGTAATCGGCGCTGTGGGTGCAGGCAAACGGGCAGCGGAATCAATTGATCGTTATCTCAAAGGCGAAGACATATTGTCCGCCCGTTTTGAATCAACTGTAAAACCGCTTGCTCCGGAATTACTGCCTGAAACCAAAGGCAGAGAAAAGATACAGCGTATTGAGCAGGCGATGTTGCCTGTTTCCGAACGCGCCAATAATTTCATTGAAATCGAAATGGGTCTTACTGAAGAAGAGGCCCTCATGGAAGCAGAACGCTGTCTTAATTGCGCCCTCTGTTCGGAGTGTCTGGAATGCGTTGCAGCCTGCGAACAGCATGCCGTTGACCATTTCATGACGGAAAGGATAGTCGAACTTGATGTCGGTTCCGTTATCCTTGCACCCGGTTTTGAAGAATTTGATGCTGCGAAAAAGGGTGAGTATGGCTATGATCGGTACCCGAATGTGATCACCAGTGTTCAGTTCGAACGCATGCTTTCGGCTTCCGGACCGTTCGATGGTCATGTAATCCGGCGATCCGACGGTCAGCCGGCCAAACGTGTTGCCTGGATCCAGTGCGTCGGTTCACGGGATACCCGTTGCGGCAATGAGTACTGCTCTTCTGTCTGTTGCATGGTTTCCACAAAGCAATCGATGATCGCTGCCGACCATTTACCCGGGTTGGAAGCAACCATTTTTTACATGGATATCAGAGCCCATGGCAAGGACTTTGACCAGTATTACGAACGGGCAAAGAAACAAGGTGTAAATTACATTAAAGGCATACCATCCCGCATTATCCAAGTGTCCGACACTAAAGACCTGCGGACATCATTCTATAACGAAGCCAATCAACTACAGGAAAAAGACTTTGATCTGATTATTTTATCCGTCGGTATGGAACCCGGTTTATCTGCCGTGGATACTGCCAAACGTCTGGGGATTGAACTGAATGAGTACGGTTTCTGCTCGACCGACCGGTTTACGCCGTTGAATACATCCCGTCCGGGAGTTTTTGTCGGCGGCGCTTTCCAGGAACCGAAGGATATTCCGGAAACAGTCACCCAGGCCAGTGCTGCAGCTTCCATGGCCATGGAATTGTTATCTTCTGCCCGTAACACGCTGGTCGTTAAGCCTGTCTATCCGGATGAGCACGATGTTACCGATGAAGATCCTCGAATCGGCGTTTTTATTTGCCACTGCGGCCGTAACATTGCATCTGTAATCGATGTGGAGAAAGTAGCTGACTCTGTAGCTAAGGAACCGAATGTAATCTTAGCCACTCACACATTATTTACCTGTTCCGATACAAGTCTGGTCGATATTCGTAATGCTATCCGCGATAACCGGCTTAATAGAATTGTTGTGGCTTCCTGCACACCACGGACTCACGAACCAATCTTCAGAGATACTTTGCGTGAAGCAGGTTTGAACCAGTATTTATTCGAAATGGCTAATATTCGTGATCAATGTTCCTGGGTACACTCGACCATGCCTGAGAAAGCCACACAAAAAGCCTCAGAGCTGGTCAAGATGGCCATAGCCCGCTCCCGCAGGTTGGTTCCACTACAAAGTTCTTATTCCAAAGTCGTCCAGAATGGCCTGGTGATCGGTGGCGGCATCAGCGGCATGACCTCAGCCCTTTCCCTTGCTGATCAGGGATTCAAAACACACTTGATCGAAAGGTCGGATAAGCTGGGAGGTTACTGCCTCAATCTGCATTCCACTCTGGAACATGATAAAGTTGATGGATTTCTCAACGCATTGATTAAACGCGTTCAGAATAATAACAACATTGTTCTGCACATGAACAGTGAAGTGAAAAACGTCGCCGGTTTTGTGGGTAATTTCGAGGTTACGCTAAGCAAGCTTAATGAAGAAACAACTGTGCCATGCGGAGCAATCGTCGTCGCAACCGGAGCCATGCCGGCTGTTACCAAAGACTTCAATTATGGTCAGGCTGCCAGCATCATGACTCAAGCGGAATTGGAAAACGCCTTACAAAAAGGCACTTTTTATTTCGCCAGCCGCAACATCGTCATGATCCAGTGTGCCGGTTCACGCAATGAAGAGAGACCTTACTGCAGCCGTATTTGCTGCTCTATGGCAGTTAAGAATGCTCTCAAACTGAAAAAGCAGAATCTCGAGGCGAATGTCATCGTCCTATACCGTGATATTCGCACTTATGGATTCCGTGAAAAATATTATAAACAGGCCCGTGAAGCAGGCGTAATTTTTATGAGGTACGAAAAAGATTATCCTCCGGTTATTTCCGACAATCACGGTCTGGTTACGTTGAAGAGCCCTGATTTTTCGGAACCGGTAGAAATTGAAACCGATGCCATTGTGTTAAGTACGGGTGTCGATGCCTTGAAAGATAACCGAAAACTGGCGGATATGCTCAAAGTTCCGTTGAATGGCGACGGTTTTTATGTGGAGGCTCACATGAAGCTGCGGCCTGTCGAGTTTGCCACTGAAGGTATTTATCTTTGCGGCATGGCTCATTCGCCAAAAATGATCGATGAAAATATCTCGCAGGCAAGAGCGACCGCTGCCCGTGCGGCAACCATACTTTCCAAGGTTCAACTGGAAGTCGGCGGTCAGGTATCAAGCGTCGATCAGGAAAAATGTATATCCTGTATGACCTGTGTCAGGGCGTGTCCTTATCATGCACCGCTTGTTAATGTTAACAGTAAAGCGGAGATTACTGCTGCTGCCTGTATGGGTTGCGGTATCTGCGCTTCGGAATGTCCGGCACATGCCATCCAGTTGCGAAATTTCGAATCTGATCAGTTTGAAGATATGTTAAAGGCTTTATTGTCAGAATCGGAGTAAAAGAAAACGATATCAGTACCGAAATAGGAAAATGAATATGAATAATAACTTCGAACCTCAAATCGTGGCCTTTTGTTGCCACTATTGTGCCTATGCCGCCGCAGATCTTGCCGGTTCAGGCCGTTTACAATATCCGCCCAATATCCGCATTATCCGTTCGCCGTGTACTGGTAGACTGGAAATAGACTTTTTCATGAAGGCCTTTGAGGCGGGTGCTGATGGCGTGCTGGTTGCCGGCTGCGAGGAAGGGAGCTGTCACTTTAAAGAAGGTAATTATCTGGCCAAGCGCCGGGTCAATACGACGAAGCAATTACTACTGGAAGCAGGCCTGGAGCCGGAACGACTGCGTATGGTGAATGTGAGCGCAGCCAGTTCCCAGAAATTTGTCGAATACGTGCGTGACATGGTGGAAACCGTTGCGAAGCTTGGTCCCGCACGTAACAAGAAGTCAATCAATAAAGAAAAAACAGGAGCAATACAATGATCGTTGCCGAAAGAAAAACCATTCCTGAAATGGTCGAGATTTTAAAACCGCATAAGAAAATTCTGGTGCTGGGCTGTGGAACCTGCGTCACTGTCTGTTTGTCCGGAGGAGAACGGGAGGTCAGTATTATCTCTTCAGCGTTGCGAATCGCGTCACGCATTCAAGGCTTAAACTTTGAAATAGCTGAACTCACCATCGAGCGCCAGTGCGATAACATCTTCATCGAACAGGCGGCAGAAGCCATCCAGAAAGCCGATGCAGTATTGTCAACGGCCTGCGGTGCCGGAGTCCAGGCGATTGCCGAACGTTATCCTCAGAAGCCGGTTTATGCCGGATTAAACACAACCTTCCTCGGTATTCTCGAGGAGCGCGGTGTATGGACGGAGAAGTGTGCTGCCTGCGGTGCCTGTGTCCTGCACAAATACGGCGGTATATGTCCAATCACCAGGTGCGCTAAGCGCATGATGAACGGGCCCTGTGGGGGGTCTCGCGAAGAGAGATGCGAAGTGCGAAAGGACAGACCCTGTGCATGGCAGCTTATCTTCAAGAGACTCAAGGATATCAATCAGCTCGAGAGACTCAAGGAAATAGAACCAGCCAAGAACTGGAATTCAAGCCTCTGCGGAGGCCCCAGGATATTAATAAGGGAGGACCATAAAATATAGTAATGGGCTTCCTGCATAATTGCTCTGCCGGTAGTTTATATCAATGATGAAAAGGCTCTTTTGCTTAATACGAGCATGTGAAAGTTTGATTACGTAAAAAGATGATTTGTCGAGAAAAGTCTGGATAGAAAAGCAAGCCATGTCTATGCTTAAAAGACAGATAAAGGGTTCGAAGGCCATTATCGTTACTTTTATCATATTTATGGTACAAAATTGTTATATTTGATATAGTATTTGATTGTTATTCACAGTAAAGCCCAATCAGCATCAAGTATTTTTTAGTCCTGTTTTCATTATTGCGTTAAAATAGTAGTTTAATTTCGATGAGTCATAATGTCATCAATTTAGAGTGGACTAATTGAATATGAATTGCTATAACTTTATAATTGTATTAATCCATGGCATGTTTTTCGCTATTGTCTTTGGATAATAAATATTTAACACAAAGGAGTAATATTATGGCCGAAATAAAAACACCAAAGGATGTTCTTGAGTTAATTAAAAAGGAAAATGTGAAGATAGTTGATCTACGATTCATGGATTTCCCCGGAATTTGGCAGCATTGCAGCTATCCTATAAGTCAGATTGATGAAGCTGTATTTACAGAGGGATTGGGATTTGACGGTTCATCAATTCGCGGCTGGAGGGAGATTAATGAGTCTGATATGCTTGTCATACCTGTACCTTCCACTGCATTTATTGATCCCTTTACTGCCGTTAAGACCTTGGTGATGATATGCAACATCCGGGATCCTTTTACCGGCGCCGATTACACTAGAGACCCCCGCAACATAGCAATAAAAGCGGAAAATTATCTTAAGAAACTTGGCTTGGCCGATACGGCTTATTTTGGGCCGGAAGCGGAATTCTTTATCTTCGATGACATACGTTATGATCAGAAAACCAATGAAGGCTATTATCATATTGACAGCGTGGAAGGTATCTGGAACAGCGGTAGAGTTGAGGATCCAAACCTGGGCTATAAAGTTCGCCATAAAGAAGGGTATTTCCCTGTACCGCCTACCGATAGCCTGATGGATTTGCGCAGTGAAATGGCCCTAGCCCTTGAAAACATCGGGATTGAAGTTGAGGCTCAGCATCATGAAGTAGCTACCGCCGGACAGGCAGAGATTGATATGAAGTTTTCACCTCTGGTAGAAATGGCGGATAATCTCTTAAAATTTAAATATATACTTAAGAACACTGCCAAGAAGTATAATAAGACAGTGACATTCATGCCGAAGCCGTTATTTGGCGACAATGGCAGCGGTATGCATGTCCATATATCATTATGGAAGAAAGGCAAAAACTTATTTGCCGGAGATGGATATGCCGGGATTTCTCAGATGGCCTTATATGCTATCGGAGGAATCCTTAAACATGCTCCGGCATTGTTGGCCTTGACGAGTCCGACAACCAATAGTTACAAACGTTTGGTACCCGGTTATGAAGCCCCTGTAAACCTAGCATATTCGCAACGCAACCGTAGCGCAGCAATACGCATACCCATGTATAGCACGTCACCTAAATCAAAACGCCTGGAATTCCGTTGTCCTGATCCGGCATGCAATCCTTATCTTGCATTCTCAGCGATTATGATGGCAGCGGTAGACGGCATTCAGAATAAGATCGATCCTGGTAAACCTTTAGATAAGAACATCTATGATCTTCCACCGGAAGAGGCAAAAAAGGTATCCAAAACGCCCGGTTCTCTGCGAGAGTCTCTCAATGCTCTGAAGAAGGATCATGCATTTCTGCTTAAGGGAGATGTATTCACCCAAGATGTCATTGATACATGGATTGACTACAAGATGGTGAATGAGGTTGAGGCAATGGACTTACGGCCGCATCCCTATGAATTCATGCTTTATTACGATATTTAATATAGTAACCTTCGCAAGCCATCGGCTTTAGCCGGTGGCTTGCGTGTCAAATGAAAAAATAATAGCCTTGTTTAAATCCTTGAACCCCGGGGATATTGAATACTTTTATAAGCTTTAAAATAAAATTAAAATCTTCTCATAGAAGTAAGGGTTCTTCTTCCATTTAAGAGCTGATTAATAAAATCTATTCGACTAATAAAGAAATTCTTTTCAAAGTTGAACAGGCATTTACCTTGGCGACCGTTCCCTGTATCTTTAATGATTGACGAAGCAGGAAAAAAAGGCTAGACACTCCCCACATACAAGGCCTAGGAAGGTGAGTATCCTGTAGTTTGCTCCCTTTCTTTCTGAGAACAGTTTGATTGATCGGAAAAAGCCGCCGTATGTCGTTTTATTGGGAGATAGAATATAAATGCCGCTGTTGAATCAAAAACAAAAAGCTTTTCTGGTTTTGGAAGACGGCAGTGTTTTTGAGGGCACCGCATTTGCCGGCAATGGCGAAACTATGGGCGAAGTCGTTTTCAACACAGGCATGACCGGTTATCAGGAAGTGATTACCGACCCCTCCTATAAAGGCCAGATCGTCACCATGACTTATCCTCTCGTCGGTAATTACGGTATAAATGACGATGATATGGAATCGGCCGGCATCCATCTGGAAGGTTTTATTGTCAAAGAATATCAGCCCAACCCCAATAACTGGCGGATGAAGCAGAGTTTAAAATCGTTTCTTGAAGATTCTGGAAAAATCGGCATCGAAGGAATCGATACCCGCGCCCTGACACGCCGCTTAAGACTTTCCGGTTCCATGAAGGGAATCATTTCCACTGAGATCCGAGATGTCAAAATGTTGCTGGAAAAAGTGCGGCAATATCCCGGCCTTGTTGGACGGGACTTAGTCCGCGAAGTTTCCTGCAAAACGCCATATTTGTGGAAAAAAGGTGCGCCTCATGCAGGCAAGCTTCCGTCAAAAAAACCGGTTAAAAAATTACGGGTGGTCGTTATCGACTGCGGCGTCAAATATAACATCTTGCGTATCCTGGAAAATAACGGCTGTGAAGTGCTGGTTCTGCCCGCATCTTCTTCCGGCAAAGACATTCTCGCTCTGAAGCCGGACGGCGTTTTACTTTCCAACGGCCCCGGTGATCCGGCGGCTTTGCCCTATATAGTTGATGCAGCTCGCCGAGTCATTGGCAAGATACCGGTCTTTGGCATTTGCCTGGGACATCAAATTCTCGGCCAGGCGATTGGCGGCTATACTGAAAAATTAAAATTCGGTCATCACGGTATTAATCAACCGGTAAAAAATGTAGATACGGGACGTGTCGAAATCACTTCTCAAAATCATGGATTTGTTGTTGTTCCAGAATCATTTGATAAGAAAGCTAAAAAAACCTATCATAATTTGAATGACAGCACATCCGAAGGAATGCAGATGCCTCTGACCATGAGCGTGCAGTATCATCCGGAAGCATCTCCGGGGCCGCACGATACGGAATATTTGTTCTTGCAGTTTGTCGAAATAATGAAAAAGGAAAAGGGTAAAGCAAAGTGATTCTCATCATTGATTTCGGCTCGCAGTATAATCAGTTGATAGCCAGGCGGGTACGTGAACATCATGTTTACTGTCAGATTGAACCACCGGATATTTCTATTGCCGCCATCAAAGCGTTTAAGCCCGAAGGAATAATTTTATCAGGTGGTCCGGCGAGCATCTATAGTAAAGGTTCCCCGCGGGTCGATAGCGCCATTCTTGGGCTGGGCATTCCCGTATTAGGTATCTGTTACGGCCTCCATTATATGATTGATTCTCTGGGCGGAAAAGTCATCGGTTCAACCAAAAGGGAATACGGGTTTGCCGAGTTGCTTGTCAAAAAACAAAAAGGCATGTTCACCGGTGTAAATAAAAAAACTCAATGCTGGATGAGTCACGGTGATTCCATCGGCACGCTGCCTGCCGGATTTGTAATTACTGCTTCCACTGCCAATACACCGGTCGCGGCAGCCGAAGATGTGAAGCGCAATTTTTACGCTTTGCAATTCCATCCGGAAGTTGTTCATACCAAAGAAGGCAAAAAAATGTTGGCGAATTTCCTGTTCGAAATCTGCCACTGCAAAAAATCCTGGTCAATGAAATCTTTTGTCGCGCATACGGTGGAGGAAATCCGCCAGCAGGTTGGCACAGAAAAAGTAATATTAGGCCTTTCCGGCGGCGTTGATTCTTCGGTCGCGGCCGTTTTACTACACAGGGCCATCGGCAAGCAATTAACCTGTGTCTTTGTCGATAACGGCGTACTGCGAGAAGGTGAGGCCCCGCGCGTTATTGAAATGTTTAAAAAGAATTTACAAATTAATGTGCGGTTTGCAAGGTCAGGAAAACTATTTCTTAAAAAATTAAAAGGCGTGACCGATCCCGAAAAGAAACGTAAAATCATCGGCCGCACCTTCATCGAAGTTTTTGACACAGAAGCTCGTAAAATTAAAGGGGTTAAATTTTTAGCGCAGGGAACTTTGTATCCCGATCTGATCGAGTCGCGCTCGGCCTTTGGCGGCCCAAGCGCGGTGATCAAATCTCATCATAATGTCGGCGGTCTGCCGAAGAAAATGAATTTAAAGCTGGTCGAACCGCTCAAACACCTATTTAAGGATGAAGTACGCCTTCTGGGTAAAGAACTGGGATTGGCGGATGATGTGGTCTGGCGACAACCTTTTCCCGGCCCAGGGCTGGCAATCCGTATTATCGGCGAGGTTACCGCGCAGCGCTTATCGGTATTGCGCAAGACTGATACCATTTTGATAGAAGAAGTTCGCACGAATAAACTCTATTATAAATTGTGGCAATCATTTGCCGTCTTGCTTCCTTTAAAGAGTGTAGGGATTATGGGCGATCAACGCACCTATGAAAATATTCTGGCGATTCGAGCCGTCACCAGTGATGATGCCATGACCGCCGACTGGGCGCCTCTGCCTCATGATATTTTGGCGCGGATATCCAACCGCATCATTAATGAAGTGCGCGGCGTCAACCGCGTTGTTTATGACATCAGCTCCAAACCGCCCAGCACCATCGAGTGGGAATGATCATTTTTACAAAGAGAATATTTAGTGCCTAAACGAAACGACATAAAAAAAATTCTGCTTATCGGTTCCGGTCCAATCATTATCAGTCAGGCCTGCGAATTTGACTACTCCGGAACTCAAGCCTGTAAAGCGTTGCGCGAAGAAGGTTACGAGGTTGTATTAATCAACAGTAATCCCGCAACCATTATGACCGATCCGGAAATGGCCGATAGAACATACATCGAACCCATTACCCCGGAAGCGGTGGAAAAGATCATTGCCCGCGAGCGGCCGGACGCGTTGTTGCCGACAGTAGGCGGACAAACCGGCCTCAATACAGCCGTAGCGCTGGCCGAAAGCGGTGTGCTGAAAAAATACGGCGTGGAGATGATCGGGGCCTCGCTCAACGTTATCCATAAAGCGGAGGACCGCGAAAAATTCCGGCACGCGATGGAAAATATCGGCTTGCGTGTACCCAAGAGCGGCTTTGCCCGGTCCATGAGTGATGTTCTTAAAATTGCCGATGAAATTGGATTTCCGATTATCGTCCGGGCTTCCTTCACCTTGGGCGGCACCGGCAGCGGCGTGGCATACAACCGCGAAGAACTGATGGAAATAGCCAAAGGCGGCCTGGATGCCAGCATGATTTCGGAAGTTATGATCGAAGAATCCGTCCTGGGATGGAAGGAATATGAACTGGAAGTGATGCGCGACAAGGCCGATAACGTCGTCATTATTTGTTCCATTGAAAATTTTGACGCAATGGGGGTACATACAGGTGAATCGATTACTGTAGCGCCGGCGCAAACTCTGACGGACAAAGAATATCAAATCATGCGGGATGCCGCAATCGCCATCATGCGGGAAATAGGCGTGGAGACCGGCGGGTCCAACGTTCAGTTTGCTATACATCCCCAAACGGGTGAAATGATTGTTGTGGAAATGAATCCACGTGTTTCGCGTTCATCCGCGCTGGCCTCTAAAGCCACAGGCTTTCCTATTGCCAAAATAGCCGCGAAACTTGCTGTCGGCTACGCACTGGACGAAATTCCCAATGATATTACCCGCGAGACCATGGCTTCTTTTGAGCCGACGATAGATTACTGCGTTGTGAAAATTCCCCGCTGGACATTTGAAAAATTTCCTCAAGCCGAAGATTTTTTAACTACATCGATGAAATCCGTCGGCGAGACCATGGCCATCGGCCGTACGTTCAAAGAGTCATTGCAAAAAGCGATTCGTTCCTTGGAAATCGGGCGTTTCAGCCTTGGTCAGGCTCTTCCGGAAGACATAAAAGATAAAAAAGAATTTTTGATAGGCAAACTGATCAAGCCCAATTCGCTCAGGATTTTTTATATCGCCGCGGCTATGCAAAATGGGATGTCAATTGACGAACTCTATCAATTAACAAAAATCGATCCCTGGTTTTTGCATCAGCTCAAAGAAATTGTGGATGCCGAAGATGAGCTGAAAAAATCCACTCCGTCCGTGGAATTGCTGCGAGCAGCAAAGAAAATGGGTTTTGCCGATCGGGCGCTGGCTTCTTTTTGGAAAATGACGGAGTTGGAAATTCGTCAGTGGCGTGAGCGGGAAAAAATTATCCCGGTATATAAGCTTGTCGATACATGCGCGGCCGAATTTGAAGCCCACACGCCTTATTACTATTCCACTTATGAAACGGAAAATGAAACTCGGCCATCCACCAAACGAAAAGTGGCGATTATCGGCGGCGGTCCTAATCGCATCGGGCAGGGAATTGAATTTGATTACTGCTGTGTCCATGCTTCATTTGCCTTGCGCGAAGAAGGCGTAGAGAGCATCATGATCAATTCCAATCCCGAAACGGTCAGCACCGATTATGACACTTCCGACAAACTTTTTTTTGAACCGGTAACACTGGAAGATGTTTTACACATTCTGCAAACGGAAAAACCCGAGGGAGTAATCGCTCAGTTCGGCGGCCAGACGCCGCTTAATTTAGCCAGGGGATTGGAGGCGGCCGGAATAAAAATAATGGGAACATCTCCCGATTCTATTGACCTCGCGGAGGATCGCGACCGTTTTCAGGAAATTGTCCGTAAACTGAAACTGAATCAGCCCGACAATGATACGGCCAGAGATGTGGAAAAAGCCCTGCAAGTCGCCGAACGCATCGGCTATCCGGTGCTGGTGCGGCCATCATATGTTCTGGGTGGCCGTTCCATGGAAATAGTATATGATCCGGAAACTCTCAGCTCCTTCATGGAAAGAGCGTTGCTTGTTTCTCCCGAGCATCCCATTCTTATTGATAAATTTTTAGAGGATGCCATAGAAATAGACGTGGACGCGATCAGCGACGGCGAGACTACAGTTATGGCCGGCATTATGGAGCATATCGAAGAAGCGGGAATTCATTCCGGGGACAGCGCCTGTATTTTACCGCCCATGACCATTTCCGCTCCTCTTTTGGAGCTGATTAAAAAGCAGACAAAAATGCTGGCGCAGGAATTAAAAGTCGTCGGACTCATGAATATTCAGTATGCCATTAAAGACGGCAAACTGTATGTGCTGGAAGTCAATCCCCGCGCTTCGCGAACCATTCCTTTTGTCAGCAAGGCGATCGGCGTGCCGCTGGCCAAGCTCGCCACCAAAGTTATGCTGGGTAAATCTTTAAAAGAGTTGGGATTTACCGTCGCGCCAAAACCTGAATATGTCTCCGTCAAAGAAGCTGTTTTCCCCTTTAATCGTTTTCCTGATGTGGATATTCTGCTGGGGCCGGAAATGAAATCCACCGGCGAAGTTATGGGGATAGACCATTCTTTTGGTCTGGCCTTTGCCAAATCGCAAATGGCGGCTGGATTTAAAATGCCGACAAAAGGTACTATCTTTATCAGCGTTAATGATTATAATAAGGACAAGATTGTACCGGTGGCGGAGTCTTTTCAGAACATGGGCTTCAAAATTATGGCTACGAAAGGCACAGCCCAATACTTGAAAGATCATGGCATTGAAGCCGGTTTGGTTTTTAAAGTCAGTGAAGGGCGGCCGCATATTGTGGACTACATTAAAAACGGCGATATCCAAATGGTAATTAATACCAGCCTGGGAAGCAAATCTTCACGGGACGCTTATCATATAAGAAGGGGCGCGCTTATTTATAATATTCTCTACACCACGACCATCGCGGGCGCGCGCGCCCTGTGCGAAGCGGTAACAGCAATAAAAAAAGAGAACTGGCAGGTTTGTTCATTGCAGGAATATCAAAATATTTAGTAAGTTAGAAATTGCTTTCTGGTAGAAAGCAATTTTGTTAACGCACTTATCCCGCATGGGCGGGACTTATCCCGTTTATCGGGGCTATAAAGAGAAATTATATGTCATCTTTATTTGAAGAAAAAACAGAGGAATCCGGGTATCCCCGGGAGGAATGCGGTGTATTTGCCATTTACGGCCATGAAGACGCGGCCAGAATAACTTTTTTCGGCCTTTTTGCCCTGCAGCATCGCGGTCAGGAATCAGCCGGCATTGTCAGTTCCGACGGTTGCAATGTATCGGAGCACAAAGGTATGGGGCTGGTCTCCGAAGTATTTAAAGAAGCAACCCTGCAAAAACTCCCCGGTAAATTGGCTATCGGGCATGTCCGTTATTCCACAACAGGTTCTTCCACTCTTTCTAATGCCCAGCCCTTTTTAGTTCATTTTGGCGAAGAATATTATGCTTTGGGGCATAACGGCAATATTGTCAACGCGCAGAAATTGCGTGAAGAGCTGGAAAGCAGCGGCTCGATTTTTCAATCGACGATGGATAGTGAAATAATCATTCATCTCATGGCGCCGCATTTGAAAAACGGTTTGGAAAAGGCATTGACTGCTGCCCTTTCCCGCGTGGAAGGCGCTTACAGCTTCATCATGCTGACCCGCGATAAAATCATTGCCGCCCGCGATCCGCGGGGCTTTAGGCCTCTGGCGCTGGGGAAGCTAAACGGCAGTTGGGTTGTCGCCTCCGAGACCTGCGCTTTTGATCTGGTTGGAGCTACGTATATTCGCGATGTCGAACCTGGTGAAATCATCATCATCGATTCAAAAGGCTATAAGAGTCTAAAACCTTTTCCGCCCATCAAACATTGTCACTGCATTTTTGAACTGATTTATTTTGCCCGTCCCGACAGCCAGATATTCGGCCAGAATGTTTATCTGTACCGCAAGAGACTCGGCCATGAGCTGGCGCGCGAATACTGTCCGGACGTGGACATCGTCATGCCCTTTCCCGACTCCGGCGTTTACGCCGCTCTGGGTTACGCGGAAGAAAGCGGCATTACTTTTGAGATGGGCATGATTCGTAATCACTACATCGGCAGAACCTTTATCCAACCGACCCAGCTGATGCGCGATTTTGGTGTAAGAGTAAAATTAAATCCGGTAAGAGAATTATTAACCGGCAAGAAAGTGATGATCGTGGAAGATTCAATTATCCGGGGCACCACCAGCCGTAATCGTGTGCAAAATCTGCGCGGCATCGGAATGAAAGAAATTCATATGGTCATCAGCTGTCCGCCGACAATCTATCCCTGTCCTTACGGCATTGATTTTTCTTCCAAGGGTGAGTTGATCGCCGCTAAAAAAGGAAATGAAAAAGCCATCGCCGAATTCATCGGTCTTGATTCGCTGCATTATCTGACAGTGGAAGGCATGATCAAAGCCACCGGCTTGACCAAAGATTGTTTCTGCCTGGCCTGCTTTAATGGCAATTATCCTATTGCTCCGCCGGAGAAGATTGACAAGTTTTGTATGGAACTGAAATAACTTTCATACCATTTCGCTTTCTTCGGCTAACTTTGTTGACTTCGTCGTTGGCGTCCTCAGCGTATTTTCATATACGCCTGCGGCGCCTCCTCCTTGCCGCCGCGTTATCCTTTGAAATCGAAACGGTATGTGTGTTGGTTTATATTTTTCTTATATTGTATCAGCATGTTTGTTTAGTTTTATTTAAATTTCTTCTTTACAAAAGAATAAGATTTGTTACGCTTTTTTTTAAATAATCAGAAAAAGCGAAGTTCGTATGTTAAATGTTAGGTAAAAATATGGACATCCAGGATATACAGGACTGCGAATCAAACATCCGCCGAATTTCTGAGCTCTTATCTTGCCAAATATTTGAGCTAGCAAACCAGGGGCACATTCTTCAGTCGTCAGCGTTCATTGATCTAATGATTTGCCTACGTGATCTAATGTATAAGACTGAACAATACGCAAGGAAAATAAATTTCAAAGATGATGTTATGAAGAATGAGCATGTGAATGATGTGTCAGATGCCATAAAGGAGGTACGTGATGCATGCTGTCATATCGATTCATTCAAACGGAATTTTGATGAGAATAAAAACCGAGGATCATTCATGGTTGCCTATGGGAAATGCATCTTGATGAAAATAGGTGATCTCGAGCTAAAGAATGATTATGAAGATGATATTGCCGTCTTTTATGGAAAAAATAGATTGTACTTTAAACGCCATATTGTTCGAGCATCCAATGAAGCCCAAGAGTTGATTGAACCGCTGATAGAAAATGAAAAGAGAAGACTATACATATAACAATATCCTCCAACGGACTCGCCACAAGAAGCTTAGCGGCTATCCACTGAATCTGGAGTTAGAAAATAAACGGGTAGGTACAGTAATCTAATATTCAAAACAAATTTAAAACCAAATGAATACCGGATAAATGAAACAGTCATTTAAAATAATTCTATTGTCTCTGATCATAGCAATGCTTTTGGAAGGGTGTAATATGCAAAACAGACTTCTTTATTTCCCCAGCGCGGAGAAGCCTTCCGCGCGAATGCTTGAGTATGAAAATGTGAAACTATGGCAGGCAACGTCTGCGGATTATCAGGGTTTGATCGCCACGAGTGATGCGCCCGCGCGCAATGGAACTATCGTTCTTTTCCATGGCAATGGTGGCACGGCTCTTGACAGGGGATTTTATTTAGAGCCTCTTATGGAACTGGGTTTCCGCGTAATCTTAGCTGAATATCCGAAATACGGAGGCCGTCCGGGAAAGGTGGGAGAAAAACCATTTGTTGCCGCCGGATTGGAAACGGTGCGCATTGCCTATGAGCAATATAAAGAGCCGCTTTATCTTGTGGGAGAATCACTGGGCTGCGGCGTTGCCGCCGCTGTTGCCAAGCAAACTTCAGTGCCCATCGCCGGTATAATATTAATTACACCGTGGGACACGCTGGCTTCTGTCGCCAAGTCTATATTCCCTTTTCTTCCCGTGAAACTGGTTTTGACCGACAAGTATGATAGCATCGAAAATCTTCAAACGTTTCAAAAGAAAATTTCCGTCATCGGAGCGGAACGCGATGAAATCCTGCCGATTAAGCATGCAATCAATTTATATAACGCTCTCCCTGAAGGCCGAAAGCGCATGTGGATAATCAAAGGCGCGGGGCATAACGATTGGCAGATGCACGCTGATGCCTCTTTATTCAAAGAAATGACCGACTTTGTCAAAGTCGATAAAAATTAAATGGAATAGGTACAATATTTTTTCGTTTATTTTTCTTGTTGCTTTTCCATCATAAATAGACTATAATTATGACCAATTAAAACAAGGATAAAAATATGAATAAGACGATCCCGTTGGCGGAAGCTAAGAAAAATCTATCGGCTCTTATTAGAAATGTTGAAGAAAAGTATGACCGATTTACCATCACTAAAAATGGCGTCAATGAAGCAGTTCTAATGAGTTGCGAGGAATTTGACGGCTTGCTCGAAACTCTGGATATCCTTTCCCATAAGGAAGAAAAAGATGCCATTGCCAGAGCAAAAAAACAAGTCAAGAATGGCAAAACCATTTCGCTTTCCGCAATTAAAAAGAAATACAAGCTCCTATGAAATACAAGATAGAATTCTCGCAAGAAGCTGCATCCGACGTTGATGAAATTTTTTATGCGAACAAGAAACTCTTTGCCCGCTTCTTGAATAAAATTGAATCTCTTGCAGATAATGCCCGTGAAGGAAAAGCTTTGACAGGTAATCACAAAGGTGAATTTTCTCTGCGAATTGGTGCTTATCGAATCATTTATAAACTCGATATATCCAGCCATATCATTTTTATTCTTACGATTAAGCATCGAAAACATGTCTATTAATTTGCAATTTCCTGTCAAATTTAATATTTACCTGATGAAATATGTTATAAGACGTATCGAATAAACAAATAATAGAGGAGGAAGACACCAATTTACCGCCGTGTTACCTTATCGCGAGTACTGCAAATCAGCGCTCTGATGATTTTAATCTTTTTGGTCATTAGCGCTGTTTCCCTTTTGGCCGGTAGTGTCCATATCGATTTTAGTCATGTATTGCGCTATCTGGCCAAGGCGCTTACGGGAGATTTCTCCATGACTTCTCAGGAAGAAGTAATTTTATTTTCAGTGCGCCTGCCGCGGATTATTTTTGCCGGAATTGTCGGCGCGTCCCTTTCTCTGGGCGGAGTTGTTTTTCAGGCTATTCTGAGAAATCCTCTGGCTGATCCTTACATTTTAGGCATATCGGGCGGCTCGGCGCTGGGAGCAATTATCGGTATACTCCTCGGCGCGAGTTCTTTTTATTTAGGAGTGCCGCTGCTTGCTTTTTTGGGAGCGATTGTTACAGTTGTTCTGGTGTTTGTTGTTGCCGGAGGAACCAGAGGACATCTCCTGGAAAATTCACTTTTACTTTCCGGCGTTGTCGTGAATGCCTTTTTTTCCGCAGCGATTCTCTTTTTCTTATCGATTGTCAATAGTATGGAATTGCACAGCATCACGTTCTGGCTGATGGGCGATCTTTCGCGGGCATCAACTAAAGAAATTTGCTTGGCCGCTTTTTGCCTTATTGCCGGTTTTGTGTTGCTTTACGCGCAGGCACGGAAACTGAATTTAATTATGCAAGGTGAAGACACGGCTCTGCAATTAGGTGTCAATGTGGAAAGAACAAAACAATGGCTTCTGGTTGTAACCTCGCTGATTACAGCCATAGCGGTGTCTTTGGCTGGCATTATCGGATTTGTCGGCATTATGGTGCCGCACTTTATGCGTCTTATTTTCGGGTCCGATCACCGGTTGCTTTTGCCTGTTTCCGCTTTGTTCGGCGCATCCTTTTTAATTGTTGCCGATACTATCGCCAGAGTCGTTTTCGCGCCGGCCGAACTGCCTGTCGGAGTTATCACGGCTCTTTGCGGTGCGCCTTACTTCATCTTTCTTTTAAAAAGGAAGGCACATTAACCATGTCCATAATCAGCGCCGAAAATATAAATTTCAGTTACGCCGCAAAACCGGTGATGGAAAATGTTTCCTTTACTGTTGATGAGGCGCAGATTGTAGCGATTATCGGACCGAATGGTTCCGGCAAAACAACCCTTTTGAAAATTATTAACGGCACACTTTTTCCCAATGCCGGTCAAATGCTTATTGACGGTAAAGGCACGAGCCGATGGTCGCGAAAAGATATTGCTCAAAAAGTTGCAATCGTGCCGCAGGAGACAGCCATCATTTTTCCTTTTTACGCGGAAGAAATTGTGCTTATGGGACGATTTCCACATTTAAGTAATTATCGTTTTGAAGATAAAAAAGATTATCGGATAGTCCATGAAGCTATGGAAAAAACGGATACACTTACTTTTGCCGCCCGGCGTTTTGACGAACTCAGCGCCGGGGAGCGGCAGCGTGTCTTGATTGCCCGTGCTCTGGCTCAAGAGCCAAAAGTATTACTGTTGGATGAAAGCACCGTTTTTCTGGATCTGAAACATCAAGCTCAGTTTTTAGCTTTGTTGCGGCAATTAAACACAGCTCAGCAACTTATGGTAATTTTTGTTACGCACGATATCAATCTGGCTGCGCAACATGCCGAACGGATAATTTTGCTTTACTCCGGAAAAATTTATGCTATAGGAAAACCCGCGGAAGTTATTACCGCGGCGAACATTAAAAAGGTTTACGACGTTGATTCTCTGATAGATCAAAATCCACAAAGTGGATTGCCCAGATTGACGTTGCTTACCTAGATGACTGCCAAATAAAGGAAGCCGGTTAAAGTCCGGCGCTGCCCCGCAACTGTAAGCGGAACGAAATCCATGTTAATCCACTGATGCTTCTGCATCGGGAAGGAGTGGAAAGTAGGTCGCCGCGAGCCAGGAAACTTTATGGTGAGTCTAACTTACTTTAATCCCGAGGGGGAAAGGAGAGGCTCCATGAAGAAAGTCTTAGTTTTAGTTCTGTTGTTTTCCGTAGTCAGTTTTTCAGTATTACGTGCCGAGAGTAGAAATTATGCTGCGCCTGATGCAGCCGATGCATCTAATGCCGGGAGTGAAAATGATTATGCGCCTAATGCGCTTGTGACAATGGGAGAAGTTGTTGTTACCGCGACACGTGACACCCAGGAAACCCGCAAAGCTCCGGCCAATGTCACCGTTATTACCGCCGAAGAAATCGAAAAGTCGGGAGCGACAACTGTCGTTGAAGCGCTCGACAAACTCGAAAGTATTCAATTTCGCACTTCCAGCGGTAATTCCTCGCAGGCGTATATCGACATGCGCGGCATCGGCGGTGATAATCCTTACGGAAAAACCCTGGTTATGCTGGATGGCCGCCGTTTAAACAGGACTGATATGTCTTCCATCAACTGGTTGGAGATACCGGTCGATACTATAGAAAGAATCGAGATTGTTCGGGGACCGGGCAGTGTCCTCTATGGCGACGCGGCCATCGGCGGTGTAATTAACATCATCACCAAGAAAGGAAAGGGTGAACCGAAATTTAACGTATCTGTTCTTGCGGGCAGCTATGGTCTCAACGACGAACGGGTTGGCGTAACAGGCGCTGCCGGTAAATGGACATACGCGGTAAACGGAGAAAATAATTTTAACTTCGGTTATCGGGAGCGTTCGAAATATTCCGCGCAGGGCGGCGGTTTTGATTTGGGATATTCCGCCAACGACTTATTGAATGTTTTGCTGGGCGTTTCATTTAATAAAACAGATTATCAAATGCCGGGCGCCCTGACTAAAGAACAGATAGAGCAGGATCCACGGCAGTATCAACCGTCAGCCGGTCCCTGGTCTCCCGCTCATTCCTACGATGACGGATCGGATAAATATACCAACGTCAATCTGGGCATTAAATCTTTCTGGGGATCATGGGGACAACTGGAAATCAATTTTCTGTATGGTAAAAAAGATCTGCAAATGAATATGGCGTCCTGGTATGTATATTCCGACATAAACGCCGACACATACGGCATTACACCGAAATATATTCTAACCAAAGAAATCTTAGGATTTGATAACAAAATGATAGTTGGTGTGGATTATTATAACGAACCTTACAGAAAGGATTTTTTCAGCGATCGCGAGAGAACGGTAAAATCGAGCACAGCGGATTTTACGCGGGAGAGTCTGGGATTCTATATCCGTGATGAATTCAGTATATTAAAGGATCTTGTTATCAGCGGCGGTTACCGATCGGAAAGGACAGATATAAGCGGTTCAAATACGGATTTTTCCAATCCCTGCAACAGTTTTACAGATACAAAAAAAACTTATAATGCTGAAGCTTATGAAGCGGGTTTGACCTGGCTATTGGGAAAAAAGTCAAAAGTGTTTGCTAAATACGCGACCGTTTACCGCATTCCTTTTATCGATGAAGTAGCCTCTTTCAATGGTGCCGGTGGAGGATTTTCACCGAATCTGGACAAAGAAAAAGGTATCAGTACCGAAGTAGGCACTGAATTCTATCCGCTGAATAACCTGAAAATAGGATTGACCCTGTTTAGGATTGATATGGAGGATGAAATCCAGTATGTGGGAACTTTTCCAACTGGCTATAATCAAAATACCGGAAGTACGCGCCATAACGGCGCAGAGATTTCCCTTTCCTATTTGTGGGAGAAATATGCCCTGCTGTATGGTAATTTCACCTATCATAAAGCAACTTATGAGGATGGACTTTATAATAAAAAGGAGTTGTGGCTTGTACCTAACCGGATGGCAACCGTAGGCTTGGAGATTTATCTGCCCTATAATCTGATGTTACGTCCTGAAATGCGCTATGTGGGGGATTGCTTTCTATCTCAGGACTACAAGAACACTGCTGAAAAATTAGATAGCTACACCCTTATCAATCTTTATCTTTCATACAAGCCGTCTTTTGGAAAACTACACATGACCGCTTTTCTGGGTGTGGAGAATCTGGCCAACGTGAAATACTCTTCTTTTGGCGTAGATGGAGCTCCCTGGAGTGACAATACTTATTATCCCATGCCGGGAATCACATTTAAAGGCGGTCTCTCTTTTGAGTTTTAAACTTGCTTATCTGAAATTCTGATCAACCGGATTGCGGCAAGAGAAGACTCTTCTCTTGCCGCGTCCGAATAAAATTTTTTTTATTCTCTAAATCATTTTCGTAGCTTTAAATACACAATTCGGTTAAATTATATTTCATGGATACAAAATGGCTTTTGGTAGATACACCTAAAAAATTAGAGCACGCCATCGATGATTTTAAGCGGGCAAAAGTTTTAAGCATCGATACGGAATACGATTCGTTTCGCTATTTCAAAGAAATACTCTGTCTCATCCAAATTCATGCTAATACTACAACTTATGTTTTTGACCCTTTGTATAATATTGATTTATCTTTTTTAGGTAAATATTTTGGTAATCAGCAAATTGTCAAGATTCTCCATGCCGCGGATAACGATATTCGTCTTCTGAAGCGGGATTACAAATTTGATTTCAAAAATATTTTTGATACGCATCGGGCGGCACTTCTCTTGGGCTTTAAACAGCTTTCGCTGGAAAAAATGATTACACAATTTTTGGGCGTGGAATTGAAAAAAAGCAAAAAAATGCAACGCTCGCGTTGGGATAACCGGCCATTGACTGAGGAACAACTGCAATACGCTGTGCAGGATGTCATATATCTTCCGGCGCTTTATGAAAAACAAGCGGCGGAGTTGGTTATAAAAGATTTGAAAGATGCCGCCGGAGAGGATTTTGCTAAAATTGCCGCCGCCAATTGGCGGGAAAAAAGAATCGACAGGCATGGACACACAAAAATCACGGGCTACTATTCCCTGAATGATGAGCAGAGAGAATTGTTCAAAAGGCTTTACGCTTGGCGTTTTCAGCGAGCAAAAGAAGAAAACCGCGCTATATTCATGTTTCTGCCGGATAAAAACTTGTTGGAACTCGCACAGGATAAGGGAAATATTGAAAAATATTTATCGCAGCGAAAGCTAAAATTATATGGCGTTGAAATAGAGCAAATCATCAAGGAGAACCGAAAAAGGCATATTCAACGGAGAAATATTCTATACCTTGAAAGAAGCGAAAACGTTAATTGAAAAATGGCGCATGGAATACAACACGTTCAGGCCGCACAGTTCTTTGAATTACCGTCCTCCAGCGCCAGAGGCGTACCTGAATTGAGAAATAAAAAATGGCAGAATTCTAACTTAACATGTGGTACAAGCATTTGGGGCAGGTCATCCGTTAGTCTATAAGATGAATAATGAAGGAATTATAATTGCAGGTGAAAAAGAGATTTATGAATATAATGATAATGAATAAATCTCATAATAACAATAATATAGGATAGCATGAGTTATGAGAAAAATAACTATAGTTGTATCTCTTCTTTTACTTTTCGTATTACAATCACATTCATTTGCAGAGGTGACAACATACATCAAGGAATATACCTATAATGCAAGTGAAGTTGATAACAAAGTCTCCAGCCGTGTAATTGCAATGAGAGAAGTGAAAAGACTGCTTCTTGAGGAACTGGGAACATGTCTTGAAAGTATAATTGAAGTGAAGAACTTTGAACTTACAAAAGATCAAATTACTTCACTGACTGCAGGTATCGTAAAGACTGAGATTGTAGATGAAAAATGGGATGGTCATATATATTGGATAAAAACAAAGATAGTTGCAGATACAGACAATATAATCAAATCAATAGACAATCTCCGTAAAGACCATGATAAATCAAGAGAGCTGGAAGATGCAAAGAAGAGATCAGATGTTCTATTGGAAGAGAACAAAAAACTCCGAGAGGAACTTGAACTTGCAAAGGGTAATGTAAAACAGGAAGTTCAACAGAGATATGATAATTCAATAAAAGAACTTTCATCGATTGAATGGTATGAAAGTGGGTTGAGAAATTATAATAAAGTTGATTACGAAGCAGCAGTTCGTGATTTTAGTAAATCAATTGAACTAAATCCTGAGTATGCCACTGCTTATAACAACCGTGAAATTACCTATAAATAGGCTTAACGATAAAGAATCAATCATTGATAACATTATAGAATTTTTTCATGGAATTTCCAAAGAATTTTTAGGGAAATAATAATCAATGATAGCGGATTTCATAGCCCCGGAGTGGTGCCTGGGGCTATTAAGTCTTGCAGCAACAAATATTTTGCATTTGATCTAATTCAAAAAAAAGGCAGTAGTTGTATAAAAAGATATATTCAGTAAATGTATGAGGAGATTTTATATGAAAAAAATATTTGTCTGATTGCAGGATTTATCTTAATAGGTTTTATTCTGATAAATACCAAAGGCTATGCCGCCGACAGTAAGATTGGTTTTATCAATCTACGGGAAATAATGGAAAACTCGAACGCAGGCAAAAAAGCAGGTGAAGAATTCAAGAAATTATATGATAAGAAGCATGAAAAAATTGCTGCGGCAGAAAGTGAACTGAAAAGGCTCAAGGACGAATTAGATAAGCAGGGTGAAATCATGACTAAAACCGCCCGTCAGGAAAAAGGAACTATCTATCAAAAAAATTACGCGATTATCAATTATTGATTGAGGATTCAAATAAAGAAATGAAAGGACAGGATGAAGAAATCGCCCGTAAACTTCTTCCCCCAATTATGAAGGTCGTACGCAAAATAGCCGAAAAAGAAAAATATACTTTAGTAATCGATGTTGCCAGTATGCCGATACCCTATCATGCAAAAGAAAATGATTTCAGCAGTAAAGTAATAGAAGAGTTCAATAATCTTCCGAGCGTTGAAAAATAGATTTTTCAAGTGAAAATGACACTTAAAGAAGA
>CAVQCU010000102.1:0-16968 GCA_963710995.1 uncultured delta proteobacterium | reverse complement strand
AGGATGTTATTGATAAGGGAACGAAAAAACAGTAAGACACGAAATAAAACTTTTACTCATGGTCAATTAAAAAATAAATACCTTTTTATCAAGGATGATTTTTTGTGATGAATGCGGCCATCCATTATCCGGGACTCCAAGTCATAATGGTAACCTCTATTACAAACATTCAAAGGATTGGGGTTGTAAAAGTTTTAATTCCATTCCTACCGATATAATTGAAAGCGCTGTAATGGAAGACATCTTTCATATGCTTGGGGATTTGCCTCGGATTGAACAGGCTGCAAAGGCTGCTATACCGGATTTAAAGGAACTGAATGAATTAAGGCTAAAGATTACGCAAGCCGAAAAGGAACTTCTACAGATTAAAAAGAAAAAAGGCAAGCTGCTTGATTTGGCTAGAATGGCACACTTCACGACACTGATTTCAATCTCAAAGAGCGGATGGATAAACACAAAGAAAAAGAAACCCTTTTAAGATTAAAGATTGAGATAGGAATGTCTAAACTCGTAAAAATCCCTTCCAAAGAGAATATAACAAGAAGATCAGATATCCTTTTGCGCTTAAGGCAAGATTTCCTCAAACTAAAAAAACATCTTGATGAGGAAATGACATTTGACGACAAAAGAAAACTTCTACAATATGCATTTGATGGAAAAGATGCCAATGGAAAAAGATGCGGCGTCTATATTCGCAAAGCAGATAATGGTCGATGGATTTATGAAATCAATGGCCTGTTCCACGAAAAAGGGATTGCGAAAAAGATTAATCATGTTGATATAGCACCAAAGATTCATGCCGATGCCGACGAATATGTTTATGAGCCATTGGAAGATTCCGGGCCAAGCATTGAAAGTGCTAAAGATGTCGATATCTTGACTGATGAAACAAACACAAGCCATATGCAAGTGATACGGAAATATAATAAAAAACAAGATATGCGTGGTATATACGCCCCACACCACTGCTGCGGTTACCATAAATGAGAACGCCGATCCGGATGTGCCCCGCGATATTCTTGCGGCGTTGGACAGGGCTGTTCCATTCTCCGCAAATTACCGGCACGCCGAAGGAAACTCCGCGGCGCATGTCAAATCTTCTTTGGTCGGTGCATCCGAGCTAGTGATTATTGAAAATGGCCGTCTGGTTTTAGGAACCTGGCAATCAATATTTTTCTGCGAATTCGATGGCCCGCGTACGCGAAAAGTTTTGATCTCAATTATTGCCGGTTAATGTTAATTTTTGCCTAAAAGTTAAGATTAACAAGATTATTTCTTTCTTCCTGTAATGTTGTTTTTCTTATTTTCCCAATTTATGCAATATTTCAATGTGTAATGTTTACGAGAAATATTCTATACCTTGAAAGAAGCGAAAACGTTAATTGAAAAATGGCGCATGGAATACAACACGTTCAGGCCGCACAGTTCTTTGAATTACCGTCCTCCAGCGCCAGAGGCGTACCTGAATTGAGAAATAAAAAATGGCAGAATTCTAACTTAACATGTGGTACAAGTATTTGGGGCAGGTCATACTTTTAGAATAATTGACATACAAACGTAACTTCCATATATTCGCGTTGAAAGAAAGCAATTTCTTATCAAAAAATCAAACAAAGCATGGTGTCGGCATTCTGAAATCAATATTGATTTCTAACGCTTTCATTGTTTTGGATGAAAATATTTTTTCGATTTGATTAAATGCTTTGTCTTGGGGCAAAGATCAATTTTAAAATTTAAAAAGAAAAGAAAGGATTATTATGCGTAAATTAATGTTTATTGTTTTTGTTGCTTTGTTGTTTATTTCAGCTTGTTCCTCTGAACCAAAAACAGAAGAACAGAAGGCCTTCTATGCCATAGGCGTTAGTATTAACAAACAAATGTCAGTTTTCAACATGTCTCCAGAAGAGTTGAAATATGTTCAGCAGGGCATGTCCGACGCGTCTGCCGGCAAGAAGTTGGTGGTAGATCCAGATGCCAGTATGCAGAAAATAGGCGAACTAGCTAAAGCCCGTATGGCTATAGCCGCTGAAAAACAAAAAGCGCTGGCCAAACCGTTTTTAGAAAAAGCCGCTGCCGAAAAGGGCGCACAAAAAACAGCTTCCGGCTTGATCTATACAGAAATTAAAGCAGGCACAGGCACTAAGCCTAAAGCCACAGATATAGTTAAAGTTCACTTCACCGGCACTTTTGCTGATGGCAAGGAATTTGATAGTACCATCAAGCGCGGCCAGCCCATTGAAATTCCGCTGAATCGAATCTGTCCGTGCTTTACGGAAGGAGTCAGCATGATGAAAGTGGGCGGCAAGGCCAAATTGATGTGTCCGTCGGATTTAGCTTTCGGTGACACAGGGCGTCCACCCATTATTCCCGGTGGTTCGGCATTGGTCTTTGAAGTGGAACTGCTGGATGTGAAGGCGAGCGGGTCGCCCATGCTTGTGGCCCCTCCGGCTTCCGCGCCCAAACCACAAGCGAAGAAATAGCTCTTTTAACAAACACAATAATTATTCAATCATTACTATCAAGGGGGGGTGGACTATAAACCCACCCCCTCAGTTCTTTTCTTGTCAAAGTATATCGAATGTTTCTATCCGTAATCCTCAATTTTATTCTTTCCATGAAACTGTGGACTTGTAGGTGAAATAAATACTTTCACGACAAACTTAACTTTTTAAGTAATTAAAGTTTAAGACAGTAGCATTTCTGTTGCTGCTTAAATCTTAAATCTTAAAACTTAAGACTTAAGACTTTGAACTTAATACTGATATCATCTGTTCATGAATCAAACCGTTGCTGGATAGAAGGCTTGGCGATTGCAAATTCCACTTGCTCCCCGCGATATCGGAAATTACACCGCCGGCTTCTGTAACTAGAAGACAGCCTGCGGCCGTGTCCCACGGTTTGAGTTTCAGTTCCCAGAAACCATCGAATCTGCCAGCCGCCAGATAAGCAAGGTCTAAAGCCGCCGCTCCCGCGCGCCGGATAGCCTGAACATTTAAAGCCATCGAATTAAAATAATCAAGATTGTTCTCTTTACTCTCTCGAATATCATAAGGAAAGCCTGTAGCCAGAAGGCTTTTAGAAATATTATCAATGTGGGAAACCGTTAATTTTTTATCGTTTAAGTAAGCGCCTTTGCCACGCACTGTAACAAACATTTCCTCTCGCATAGGATCATAAATTACACCCAGAACAATTATACCTTCATTTTCCAAGGCAATGGAAACACAAAAAACAGGATACCCGTGAGCATAATTTGTTGTCCCATCCAGGGGATCGATTATCCAGCGCAGTTTTCCAACACCAGTAATCACCGGCGATTCTTCCGATAAAATTCCATGATCAGGGAATTTTTGACTGATTGCCGCAATGATCAAATCTTCAGACATCTTATCTGCTTCGGTAACCAGATTAATCTCGCCCTTATAATGAATTTCATGCTTTTGATTAAACTTCTCCTTTAATAAAACACCGGCCCTTCGCGCTAAATCCACTGCAAATAATTTCCATTGCAACATATACCAATACTCCTGTCATAATAATTTTGGATTATAGTAATAATAAAATTTAAAATAAATATAAAAATGATGTAATAATACGTCTTGTTTTAAGGAGTTGTGTTATAATAAAATTAATGCTAAACAAAAACAAATAAATATAGCTATTTGTGATTTATATATGCTTATAGAAAAAACCCCAAGTAATAATTCACAAGAATTAAAGGCAACAAGAGAAGCCTTGGGTCTTTCTCTCTCTGATGTATTCCAGCGCACGCGTATAAGTGTTGCATATTTGCAAGCTATAGAAAATAACAACTTTCATCTGCTGCCAGTTTCTGTTTACACAAAGAATTTCATCAAAATTTACGCCCGCACTTTAGGCATTGACAGTAAGTCAATACTTATCAATTATGAAGGCTATCTGAACTCTCAAAAAGGGTTACAAGGACTGCCGACGGAAGGTTTCTTGGAGAGAAGGCTTTTTTTCGCGAAAATCGCCAATCCTAAAACTTATTGGGGTATTGCCTTCGTTTTAATAGTTATCAGTGTTGTAGCTTGGTTAATTTCCAAACAATATCAATCATCATCTGATATCATTAATTCCACGAGGAGAATCGCTGTCGCCATACCGAAAAATAAGGAACAAACTGTAAATTCTCCGGTTAATACTACTGTTCCAATAAGCCAGCAGATAAAAGCTACTCATGAGCTTGCGCTAAACGAAATTAATAAACAATCACAAGTTAAGGCGCAATCAAATTCCTCCAAAATGGAAAATAATGCAGAAAAACCTTCAAAGGAACAAGTCTCGTTATCGGTTAAGAATGTACAACCTACAGTTAATAGCGAAGAAGCCAGCCTCTTAATTATTAGCGCAATTGAAGAAACATGGATAAGGATTAAAGCCGATCAAAATCCCTCGTTCCAAGTTCTGTTAAAGTCTGGAGAAAAATTTGAACGCAAAGCAGTAAACTTTTATATGGATATTGGCAACGCCGGTGGGATTAAGATACAATTTAAAGGTAAAAATATAGAAAACATGGGGAAGTCTGGACAAGTAATTCACTTACGATTACCGTTACTTAAAGAATAAAACTAAACGAGGTAATATTATGTTTGGAATAGGTGTGCAGGAACTGGTAATAATATTAGTAATTATTTTGATTATTTTTGGAGCCGGGAAATTGCCGGAAATTGGTTCTGCTCTGGGCAAAGGAATCAAAAACTTCAAGAAATCGATGAACGAAAATAACGAAATTACCGATCAGGCAGCACAAAAAGAAAAAGAAGAAGAAAAATAACTTCTACCAAGCAAAAACATACGACTCAATGATTTGGACTTTTTGCACTAAACCATACTCCTTCTAACTTAAGGAAAATTACTTAGAGCCTTGTTTTAAGTAATTCTCTTTAATCCCATTGATAGTGTTGAAAAAAAGTGCAGTATGAATGGACGGTCAAAATGGAACATCATCTACCGGCACGTTGCCATTATTTAAGCTTACAGGCGCGGCTTCGGAAGATGATTCGTCTGTTTTGTTCTGACCTTTGGAATCGAGCATTTGCATATTGCTGGCAACTATTTCCGTAGTGAAACGTTTAACACCATCCTTATCTTCCCACGAACGGGTTTGAATTCGCCCCTCAATGAAAATCAGTTTGCCTTTAACGAGATAATTCCCACATATTTCTGCTAACTTCCCAAAAGTAACTATTCTGTGCCACTCCGTTTTTTGAACTTTTTCACCGTTTTTATCTTTCCATTGTTCGTCCGTGGCTAAATTAAAATTTGTGATCATTGTGCCATCGGCCGTATAACGAACTTCCGGATCTTTGCCCAGTCTGCCAATCAATGTTGCCTTGTTTACCATTTTACCTACCCCCTATTGATAAATCTTTACTATAATACATAACATCATCGCTTGTGGCAAACTAATTTATGAAGAAAATTTAATTTAAAGCATTATTCATTATATAACATTATACAATCACAATCATGCTTGACTATTTGGCAAAAAAAATATATTCAAACAAACTTTATAAAAGTGGAGAAATCATGGAAGATAATGATCTTTTAAAGGTTCGCCTGGAAAAAATCGCGGCCTTAAAAGCAGCCGGGATTGATTTATATCCTAATAATGTTCGGCCTCAAAACACAACTGCGGAAATATTAACTGAGTTTGGCAATTCCGAAGCGGAAGCGCTGGCTCAGCAAAAGCAGCTGTTTTCCATAGCTGGGCGCTTAATGGCAGTACGTAATTTTGGTAAGGCGGCATTTGTTAAAATACAAGACCGGAAAGGCCAGATCCAAAGTTACGTAGCTAAAGATATGCTCAATGAAAATGCTTTTTTCGTTTTCAAAAAACTGGATATTGGTGATATTATTTATATTTCCGGAAAACTCTTTCGCACTAAGACCCATGAATTGACGATAGAAGCGCATGATTTACGTCTCTTGTCTAAGGCGATACACCCACTTCCGGAAAAGTGGCATGGACTGACTGATGTGGAAACAAGATACCGTCAAAGGCACCTTGATTTAATATCCAACCCGGCCGTTAAAGAAATTTTTTACAGGCGAAGCCGGATTATCCAGCTTATTCGGCAATTTATGGATAAACACGATTTTCTGGAAGTCGAAACACCGATGATGCAACCACGCGCAGGCGGTGCTGTAGCTCGTCCCTTTAAAACCCATCATAATTCTTTAGATATGGATTTATACTTACGCATTGCGCCGGAACTTTATTTAAAACGTCTTGTTACCGGTGGAATGGAAAGAGTCTATGAAATTAACCGGAACTTTCGCAACGAAGGTATTTCCACTTTTCATAATCCGGAATTTACAATGCTCGAGTTTTACATGAGTTACGCTACTTATGAAGATTTGATATCTTATACTGAAAAGTTGTTTGCTTTTATCGCTACCAATATATTTGGTGGGTTGAAATTTAATTATCAGAATACAGAAATCGATTTGACCCCGCCTTGGCGGCGCATCTCTGTAAAAGAAGCTCTCATACAAATAGCAGGCATGGAGCCAGCCGTGTTGGAAAATCAAGCTCAAACTTTAGCCTTTGCTCAAAAAACAGGTTGCAAAGTAAATGAAACCGATCCTTTAGGGAAGGTTTTAATGGCTATTTTTGATGAAGTTGTGGAAAAAAAGCTTATCCAACCTACATTTGTAACCGATTATCCGGTGGCCGTTTCCCCACTTTCGAGGAGATCAAACAGTGATCCTGATATTGTCGATCGCTTTGAGTTGTATATTTACGGCCGGGAAATAGCCAATGCCTTTTCCGAATTGAATGACCCTGCCGATCAAAGAGAAAGATTTATGCAACAATTACATGAAAGAGAAGCTGGTGATGACGAAGCTCACGAAATGGACGAAGATTACATCCGAACATTGGAATACGCTATGCCGCCTACAGCCGGCGAAGGCATTGGCATTGATCGCCTGGTAATGCTTTTTACTGATTCGGCTTCTATCAGAGACGTTATTTTATTCCCGCTGCTGAGAGCTAAACAGGAATATTAACTAATATTTTCTGAAAAATCAGATTGGTCTTGAATATAGGATATAATATTTTGATACCATATGAGCTTTTTATAAGTAAACGTTATTTGAGTGCAAAACGCAAACAAATATTTGTTTCGATCATTACGTTTATATCGATCTTTGGCATTTTTTTGGGTGTAGCGGCCTTGATTATTGTGCTGGCGGTTATGAATGGATTTGAAGAGGATTTACGCACAAAAATTTTGGGCACTAAATCCCATATTGAACTAACAACTGATATGACCGGCCCTATGAAAGATTATCAAAGAGTTCGCGAACGAATTGCGGATACAGAAGGAGTTGTTGCGTCCACGCCATTTATTTACAGCCAGGCAATGATCCGCAACGGTAATGGTGTTACCGGTGTAATTATTCGTGGGTTGGATACTCAAAGCGCTTTTAAAGTAATCAATTTGGGGAAAATTAAAGAAGGCAGTATTGAATATCTCAACAAAATTCCTCCTAAAATTTCTTTGAATTATAGAAAAGAAAGTGTGCCGCCAGATGGAATTGTCATCGGTAAGGAAATGGCCAGAAATCTTGGTATTTATCTTCACGATACTATCACAATAATTTCGCCGGTGAGTATTTCCACACCCATGGGCATGATACCTCGCATGAAAAAATTTATTGTTGTTGGTATCTTCGAATCCGGATTTTACGAATACGATTCGACACTGGCTTATTTATCTTTACATAGCTGTCAGGATTTTTTGCAAATGGGTGATACCGTTACTGGACTTGATATAAAAGTCGACGATATTTACAAGGCAGATAGTATTGCTCGAAAAATTCAAAGCAAATTGGGTTTTCCCTTTTGGGCACAAAACTGGATGCAAATGAATAAGAACTTTTTTTCCGCTTTAAAACTGGAGAAACGCGTCATGTTTATTATTCTGAGCTTAATTGTTCTTGTCGCTGCGTTTAATATAATCAGCGCATTGATAATGATTGTAATGGAAAAAAACAAGGATATTGCCATTCTGAAATCAATGGGGGCAACTTCCCGCAGCATTATGAAAATATTTATTTATCAAGGTATGATTATAGGTGTTATCGGCACGGCTCTGGGATGTGTTGCTGGCGTAACTGTAGCTTTAAATGTTCAGAAAGTATCGCTTTTTGTGGAGAAGATTTTCCACTTCAAGATTTTACCCGGTGATGTTTATTATTTAAGTGAACTTCCATCCAAGGTTAACTATGGTGATGTTGTTATCATTGTTATCGGTACGCTGCTTATTTGTTTCTTATCAACAATTTATCCCTCTTTAAGGGCTTCCAAGTCAGATCCGGCTGAAGCCTTAAGATATGAATAAAATTAAAATAGCCAATTTATAAAATATGATTATACTGAAAAATTTGTCAAAAACATTTATTAAAGATGGAAATAAAATAGAAGTTTTGCGCGGTCTGAACCTGCAAATAAAAAAAGGTGAATCATTGGCAATCCTTGGTGTTTCCGGTGCTGGTAAGAGCACGCTCATTCATATTCTGGGTATGTTAGATCACCCTACAGAAGGTTGTCTTTCCATCAATGGCATGAACGTTTTTGAGTGGGATGAAAATAAAATAGATCGTTTCCGCAACTCGTCGATTGGTTTTGTTTTTCAATTTAATAATTTGCTGCCGGAATTCAATGCTTTGGAAAACACCATGATGCCGGCTTTAATTGGCGGGATGTCCAAGAAACAAGCCGGAGAAAAAGCTTGCAAATTGTTGAGTGAAGTTGGATTAGAACATAGAATAAAGCACAAGCCGGGAGAACTATCCGGCGGCGAACAACAGCGCGTAGCCATTGCCCGCGCCTTAGTAATGGAGCCGGGAATATTGCTTGTCGACGAACCTACGGGAAATCTTGACACAGAGACAGGAAAAAAGATAGAAGACATTTTAGTCGATTTAAATGCAACAAAAAATATTACCCTTGTCACTGTGACTCATAACAAATTGCTGGCAGAAAGGATGTCCGATAGGATTTCCCTGCGCGATGGGAGAATCTATGACTATAAATAAAATAGTTTGTCAAACATGTTTAATCTTTTTGCTTTCAATCATTTTTTTTATTCCTCAAGTTCATTCTCAGGAATTAAAAAAAATCAGTGTAATGCCTTTTGAAGTTTACAGTACTGGCAATAGCGCAACAATCAAGGAATCTCTATATAAGAATTTGGTCGAAGAATTAAAAAAGGAAAAACTTGTTCAAATAATTCCAACGGATGCCTTCCTTCAGAGCAATATCAAAATGGATGAAAAACAGGCAATTAAGAATGGAAAATCTCTGGGCGCTGATTTTGTGATTATCGGCAGCTTGACCCAATTAGGTGAAACTTTAAATATTGATGCCAAGATAGTTGATGTAGCCAAGGGGAATATCTTGTCCACGGCTTCCATTCAAGGTAAAGGGTTAGCCAATATTGGTGCGATAGCAGCGCAATTAAAAACAGAAATTCTTATTCGTACCGGACTAGTTCAAAAAATAGCCAGGATTGAAATTCGAGGGAACCGAAAGATTGAAGCTTCTGCTATCATCGCGCAAATTAAAAGCAAAGCGGGCAATAATTTTTTCGAAGCAGAGATTACCGCTGATATTAAAACAATTTTTAAAATGGGCTTTTTTCTGGACGTAACCGCGGAGGCGACGTCAACATCCGAAGGAAAAGTCATCACTTTTATTGTGCAGGAAAAAGGACTGATTTCAGAAATTATGATTAACGGAAATAAAGCCTTAAGTAAAGATGATATTAAAGAAGTTATGACAATCAAGACCAGACAAAGTCTGAATCAGGAAAAAATTAAAGCTGATGTAGAAAAAATAAAAACCCTTTATGACGGTAAGGCGTATTACAATGTCGAGGTTAACGATAAAGTCGAACAAGACGGAGAAAAAGGTTTTCGTGTAATTTTTAACATCAAAGAAAATGACAAGCTCTACATTAAATCGATCACTTTTGAAGGTAACGAAGCCTACTCTTCAAAAGAGCTCAGAAACATGATGAGTACTTCTGAACACGGCATATTTTCTTTCATTACTGATTCCGGATTACTCAAGCGCGATCAACTTAAGCAAGACATTGGTAAATTAACCGCTTATTATTTCAATAATGGGTTTATCAATTCTCAAATTGGCGAGCCGGAAATAACTATCGATAAAAAAGGGATTTACATAAAAATCAAAATTAAAGAAGGAAAAAGGTTTAAAGTCGACAAAGTGGAAATTTCCGGTGATTTACTGGAAAAGCCCAGAACGGAGTTATTGCAGTCACTGAAAGTAAAAAAAGGTGATAATTATAACCGCGAAGCAATTATTAAGGACATCGATTTCTTAACTCAAGCTTGCAATGATGAAGGTTATGCCAATGCCGATATTAATCCTAAAATTAATCCTAAAGAAAATGAACAAATAGTTGATGTAGACTTTCAAATAACCAAAGGTGAACTGGTTTATATTAATCATATTAACATTTCCGGCAATAACATTACACGTGACAAGGTTATCCGTCGTCAGTTGGAAGTAATTGAAGGGGCCTTGTATTCCAGCAGCAAATTAAAAAACAGTTATAGTAATTTGAACCGGCTACGGTATTTTGAAGAAGTGGATTTTCAAACAGAAAAAGGACCCGATAAAAGTAAAGATGACATTAATATCCGAGTCAAGGAAAAAAATACGGGTATGTTCATGGTGGGTGCCGGTTATAGCGCCGTTGATCAGGCCGTTATTATGGGGCAGATTACCCAGCAAAATTTCCTGGGCTATGGTCAAATTTTAAGCCTGAAAGCATCTTTGGGCTCCACGACCAATAACATTGATTTATCTTTCACAGAACCATGGCTTTTTGATCTGCCCCTTTGGTGTAAAGCGGACATCTGGAAATACAAAAAAGATTATGACTCTTACTCTTTGGATTCACGCGGCGCAGGGGTTACTTTAGGTTACCCGCTTTGGGAAAAAATTGTCGGCTACGCCGGTTATAAACTTATGGCCGATGATATTGATAATGTTACAGCTACAGCTCCTTTTCAAATTATATATCAAGAAGGCCAATTAATTACCAGTGCCGTAACATTAACTTTAGTTCGCGATACGACGGATGATTATATGTTCCCCACTAAAGGAACAAAGGCCAATATTTCAATTACAGAAGCGGGAGGACCATTACAAGGCGACGCCAATTACACCCAATATGGAGCAAGCCTTTTTGCTTACTATCCCCTGCCCTTAGATGTTGTTTTTGGAGTAAAGGGCCGGATGGGCTATATTCAAAGCCACAATGGAGAAGAAAATGTTCCCATTTCCATTAGATATGTTTTAGGTGGGATTAATTCTCTGCGCGGTTTTCGCTACATAGGTACGACCAATCCGGGAACGGACGATGTAATTGGTGGTACAACTATGTTACTCTTTAACGTTGAGATGGTCTTTCCTTTTATTAAGGATGCGGGTATGAAAGGCGTTATTTTTTACGATGCCGGCAACACCTGGAATGACAGGTATTACCTTAATGATTTACGGCAGTCTGTGGGATTAGGTATTCGCTGGTATTCACCGATAGGTCCTTTAAGGCTTGAATATGGTTATATAATTAACCGCAAAGGAATAAACGATGACACAACAGGTCGCTTTGAATTTACCATCGGCATGCCTATGTAATCAGAAAATGGAAGAAACAAAAGTCAAATATTTTTTAGTTACAAATAAATTAAGAGAGGAGATTTTATATGAAAAAAAATATTTATCTAATGGCAGGAATTATCTTGTTGGTTTTTGTTTGGAGCACGAGTTCTTCGGCTGCGGATAAAATTGGCTTTGTTAACTTACCGACAGTAATACAAGATTCCACTGCCGGTAAAAAGGCTTCTGAAGATTTTAAAAAATTCCTTGAAAAGAAAACCCAGGAAGTCAAATCATCAGAAAATGAATTAAAGAAGATGAATGATGAACTGGTAAAACAAACTTCAATTATGACGCAAAGCGCGCGAAATGCAAAGGAAGATGCTTACCAAAAGAAATTACGTTCTCATCAATTTCTAGTAAAGGATACGAATGAAGAACTTACAAAGCGCGATGAAGAGATGAGTCAAAAGCTGATGCCGGCAATACAAAAAGCTATCAAAAATATAGCAGAGAAAGAAAAATATGTTGCAATTTTCCTTGTAGGAATTCCTAACGTGCCTGTAGCATATTACTCCAAGGAAAATGATATTAGCAAAAAGGTTATTGAAGAATTCAATAAAATAAATTAACGGTAAAATAATTATTCAATGAAAATGACGCTGGCGGAAATAGCCTTGTTTCTTGGCGGTACTGTCATTGGCGCGGATGACACAATTATCAACAATATCCGGTCCATTGAGGAGGCAAATGAAGGTGATCTCACCTTCATTGCCAACAAGAAGTATTTAAAGAAACTGAAGCTGACTAAAGCATCGGCTATTCTTGCCCCGCCGCAAACAGCGGCGGAAGGCAAGAATCTAATTATTGTGGCCGACCCTTATGCTGCTTTGGGGAAATTATTAACACTTTTTTTCCCATTAGAACATGGCCGTAGCGGTGTAAGTCCAGACGCTTATATTGAAGATGGCGCTATTGTATCTCCGGGAGCAACAATTTTTCCCCAGGCTTTTATCGGTAAGGGGGCAACGATCGGTAAGGGAACGGTTATTTATCCCGGTGTCTTTATCGGCAGTAATGCTTTCATTGGTGAGGATTCAATACTTTATGCCAATGTCACCGTTTATCACTCTTGCATCATTGGTAAACGGGTCATTTTGCATTCCGGAGTTGTGATCGGTGCTGATGGTTTTGGTTTTGCATCCCCCGGCAAGGACAATACCAAAATTCCGCAAGTTGGCTTTGTACAAATTGATGACGATGTGGAAATAGGTGCCAATACTACCATTGATCGTGCCGCACTGGGTAGAACATGGATCCAGCGCAATGTTAAAATTGATAATCTTGTCCAGATCGCCCATAATGTCGTTATTGGTGAAAATTCGGCCATTGCCGCCCAAGTTGGCATTTCCGGAAGCACTAAGCTAGGTAAAAGTGTAATGGTTGGCGGACAGGCAGGCATGGTCGGACATATTGATATTGGTGACCGTGTAATAATTGCGGCCGCATCATCAGTCCATAAGAATATTAAGCCCGGACAAATTGTTGGCGGAAGTCCGCAATTGCCGCATAAACAATGGCTGAAAGTTCTGGCCTGCTGGGTAAAACTTCCGGAGATGAGAGCAACTCTCGATGAACTTAAAAAGAAAGTAGAAAAACTACAAGAACAGAAAAGTAAGTTATCAAATAAGGGTTAAGAAAATGAAGATTCATCCTACAGCGATTATTGCCTCTGATGCCCAATTGGCCGAAGGTGTTGAAGTTGGTCCTTATTCGATAATTGGAGCCGATGTTAAAATCGGGGGAAATACAATAATCGGCCCGCACACAGTCATTGACAATTACACCCATATTGGCAAAGGCTGTAACATCTTTCAATTCTGTTCCATTGGTGCTCCTCCTCAGGATTTGAAATTCGGTGGAGAAAAGACCCGTGTAATCATAGGCAACTTCAATACTATCCGGGAATTTGTAACCATTCACCGCGCCACTTCCGCTGATATTGGCGTAACTATTATTGGTGATCACAATCTCCTTATGGCTTATTGCCATGTGGCGCATAATTGTAAGTTAGGTAATAACATTATCATGTCCAATGCGGCAACCTTAGCCGGACACGTTCACATTGAAGATTATGCAATTATCAGCGGCCTGACCGGAATCCATCAATTCTGCCGTCTAGGCACACATTGCATGATTGGCGGAGCATCCGCCGTCGTTAAGGATGTTCCTCCTTATTCTATAGCTCAAGGAAACCATGCCAAACTATTCGGCTTAAATCTGATCGGCCTTAAAAGACGCGATTTTTCGGAAAAGACGATCAAAGCACTAAAAGACGCTTACCGTATTATTTTCCGCTCTAATCTTCTTCTGGAAGCGGCCTTAAAAAAAGCACAGGAAGAAGTGGAAGATGTCCCGGAAGTAAAGCATTTTATAAAATTTATCAAAGAATCGGAAAGAGGCATTTGCCGCTGATATTATGAATGTGAAGAGAAAAAAAATAAAGATCGGCGTTATCGGAATCGGCCATCTAGGCAATTATCATCTGCAAAAATATCAAAAATTAGAAAATTGTAAAATTGTTGCCGTAGTTGATGCACTTTCGGACAAGGCCAAAAAAGCGGCAGATATTTATAAATGTAATGCCTTTACTGATCACAGCGCTATGCTGGGTCAAGTTGATGCCGTAAGCATAGCCGTATCTACAGGCGAACACCATAAGGTTGCCAGGGATTTTTTAGCGGCAGGTGTGGATGTCTTGATAGAAAAGCCCATCTGCGCAACTCTGGAAGAAACAGATGAATTAATAGGATTAGCAAAAAAGAATAATTTGATTCTTCAGGTTGGCTTTGTCGAAAGATTCAACCCTGCAATCATGGCCCTGGAAAATGTCATCGAGAAACCAATGTTCATTGAAGCACATCGATTGCATCCATTCTTCGAACGCGGCACTGATGTTGACGTTATCCTGGATTTGATGATTCACGATCTAGACATTATTTTGAGATTTGTCAATTCTCCGCTTACCAGCGTGGAAGCAGTTGGAGTTCCTATTCTTTCCGATAAAATTGATATTTCTAATGTAAGGCTTTCTTTTGATTCGGGCTGCATCGCCAACATTACAGCCAGCCGCATCAGTGCCAAGACCATGCAAAAAATCCGTTTTTTCGGAACGGAAGGATATCACTCGGTCGATTGCCAGAAACGGGAAATTTTATCTCTGGGCAAAAGGAAAAATGATGCGGGTCAGGTGGAAATTTATCAAAACAACATCGAAGTAGGCAGTCATGATCCGTTGGAAGAAGAAATTCGCTGCTTTGTCAATTCTGTGATCAATCGAACGCGACCACTTATTTCAGGAGAAGATGCCCGCAAATCTTTGGAACTGGCTACAGATATAGTTCAGAAAATGAAAACCGCCGAGGTACCATAAAATGATTCCTATGGTTGATCTTAAAAGACAATACCATACCCTGAAAAGTGAAATTGATGCCGCCATCGGGAACGTTTTAGAACAAACACAATTTATTCTCGGCCCCAACGTCATTAAGCTGGAAGAAGAAATTGCCGCTTATCACGGTTTGCCTTATGCTGTAGGAGTGGCCAACGGAACTGACGCCCTGCTTCTGGCGCTTCGTGCCTGCGGCGTTGGGGCCGGAGATGAAGTCATTACAACTCCTTTTACCTTTATCGCTACAGCGGAAGTAATCGCCATTTTAAAGGCAACCCCCGTTTTTGTGGACATTTGTCCCGATAATTTCAACCTTGATTGCAATCAGATTTCTGATAAAATAACTTCTAAAACAAAGGCAATTATTCCGGTGCATTTATTCGGCCATCCTGCCGACATGGAACCCATCATGAAAATTGCTGAAAAATACAACCTGAAAATTATCGAAGATTGCGCGCAGGCTTTCGGCGCCAGATATAATGGCCGTAAAGTTGGCACAATTGGCGACGCCGGATGTTTTAGTTTTTTTCCCAGTAAAAATTTGGCCGGTTATGGTGACGGCGGCATGGTCATCACGAAAAGCGAAGAGATAGCCAGACAAGTAAAAATGTTGCGCAATCATGGCAGCTCAAAGCGTTATTATCATCAGGAAGTTGGCTACAACAGCCGCCTTGATGAAATTCAAGCCGCTATCATTCGCGTTAAACTCAAAAAAATAGATCAGTTCAACGCGTCGCGCCGTACAAAATGCGGCGGCTTATTGTGCGGCCATCAACAGCAAAGATATAATTTTGCCTACTGTGGCTTCCGGTTGCGAACATGTTTATCATCAATTTACTATTCGCGCGAAAAATCGTGATGTTCTGGCCGACGCTCTTCAAAAAAAAAATATCGCCTCAGCTGTTTATTACCCGGTGCCTCTGCACCAGCAGGAAGTTTTTTTGAAACTGGATAATGTTTCAGTAAAAAAGCCTATGAGTGAAAATTGTGCGCAGGAAGTCCTTTCTCTGCCGATGTTTCCGGAATTGAACCAAGAAGAAATCAGGCTTATTGCCGATGTTATTAATCATGCCTCTTGAAGAAAAAAATTCAATCCAGTTAATAAACGCTGTACCTAAGAAAAATAAAACAATTATGATTGTTGCCGGTGAAGCTTCTGGTGATATGCACGGCGCCAATCTTGTCAGGGAAATGTTAAAAATCGATCCGGCGCTCAATTTTTACGGCATCGGCGGAAACAAATTGCAGGAAGAGGGAGTAGAACTTCTTGCCAATGCTTCGGATATGGCTGTTGTCGGTTTGACCGAAGTTGTTTCCAAATTAGGGAATATTTTTAAAATAATGGGGATGATGAAAAAGTCGCTGGATGAACGCCGGCCTGATCTTGTCATTTTGATAGATTATCCTGATTTTAATATACCTTTAGCCAAAGCCGCCAAGAAAAGAGGGATAAAAGTATTCTACTATATCAGTCCGCAGGTTTGGGCCTGGCGCAAAAGTAGAATCGGACAAATTAAAGAAATGGTAAATAAAATGGCGGTTATCCTGCCTTTTGAAGTCGAGACTTACAGCCAGAAGGGTTTTTCGGTAAACTATGTCGGCCATCCTTTGCTGGACATGGTGAAACTAAATTATTCAAAACAGGAAGCGAAAAAAAAATTCGGTCTTGCCGAAGATAAAATCACGATTGGAATTTTGCCCGGCAGCCGGCCATCGGAAGTCAGTAAATTAATGCCGGAATTGCTGCGGGCGGCCCAAATATTAAAGCAGGAAATGCCGGATTTGCAATTCGTCCTGCCGCTGGCCGATACGCTGGAAGCAATAATCGTGACTGAAATAGCAATCAGTC
>CAVQCU010000101.1:0-31557 GCA_963710995.1 uncultured delta proteobacterium | reverse complement strand
CGAAACGGCGGGGCTGATTCGTTCGGGCAGGGTCCAATATGGCTTTGGCGAGCTTTTCAGCCAGTTCCCTGTTTGCCGAAGAGAGCAGAGCCTCGCCGGGAAGCGCCCCGTAAATCACGGCCGACCCGCGCAGATCGCCCATTGTCAGCTTTATAAAGCTCTCCACGTCGCGCTTGGTGCTCCCCTCCATACCTTCGATCCCGGCAATTGCCACCCCCACGGCAGGCTTGCCCCATAGCCGGTCGACAAATGCATAGAATTGAAGCCCACGGTCCATGAATCTCAAGGCTCCCGTTTGCCGACAGAAGATAGGCAGGAGCGGCGACCACGTATGCGTCAGCTTCGGCATTGCCGCGGCCTTGATCCTCCATGAAAGGGTCGCGTTCGTCCATTCCGTGAGCTTGATTTTTCCGTTCTCCACGACGCGACGCGCGTGCGGGGAAAGACCGCGCGCTTCCAACCCGATTATGTACGCCACGTCGAGCCTGTCGATACATTCGCCGCCCACCAGTATCTGGAAGTCGTGAGTCGCGGTATGGCCGGCAAACCCCAGGTTTTTTTTCCCCTGTCGGACGATCTCATGCAGTACGGCGGTGGGAATGCGGTTTGCCCCGAATCCGCCGATGGTTATGTAGTCGCCGTCCTTGATCATTGTTTTCACTGCCTCTTCGACGGTGGTAACTTTGTTCACCATGGCGCGCGATTTGTGCCTGAAAAACTCCCTCGCTTTATCGGCATCAGGATCCGTAAATAATTGATTCTGGCCTTGCTTTAATTCAACTGCCTTGCTCATAATTCTCCACCTTGATTATGGTTTTCTTGCTATACGGTCAGTCCATATTCCAGACTACTTTTTTTTATATAACTCATCGACTGCCTCTTTTCCATACATATCGTCGATGAGGTCTTTGTATTTCTGGAGCACCACCTTGCGTTTTAGTTTCAGGGAAGGCGTGAGTTCGCCGCCTTCCTGCGAGAAATCCGACTTGACTATCCGTATGTTCTTGATCGATTCGTACTTCGCGAGATGTGCGTTACGTTCATCTATGTGTTTCTGCACAATATCGAGAAATTTCTTGTTTCCCAGCAACTCTGCCGGGTTATTAAACGTTATGTTCTCTTCCGTTGCCAATCGTGCGGCCTCCTCGGGATTGATGTTGCACAAGCCGGTGAGATATTTCTTTCTTTCACCAATTACTATGAACTGGGTAAACAGCGTATCGGACTTGAACATGTTCTCGATTTTCTGCGGAGCGACGTTTTTGCCACCGGAGGTTATGATGAGATCCTTCTTCCTGTCCGTGATGAGCAGGTTGCCATCATCATCGAACATGCCGATGTCACCGGACATGAAATACCCATCGGGCGTGAAGGCATCACGAGTCTCGTTCGGCAGTTTCCAGTATCCCTTGATCACGTTACCGCCCTTTATTAAAATCTCTCCGTCGTCAGCTATCTTTATGTCCTGACCGGGTATTGGTTTGCCGGTGGTTCCGATGCGGTAATCCGCCATGGACTGCATCGTGGCGGGTGCCGTGGTTTCAGTCATGCCGTATCCCTGTATGACTGTGATACCGGCCGCGTTGAAAAAGCGAATTATCTCTTCGGCAGTAGGGGCACCGGATGCCGTCATCCACGTAACCCGTCCACCGAGCTTGTCCTGGAGCTTCTTGAATATTGCAGCATAGGCGATTTTGTATTTCATCTGCAGGAAAATCGGTATGCGCTTGTGCTTCTCGCGGAGTTCGCTGATACGGTTGCCTACTTCCTGGCCCCAGGAAAAGATCTTCTGTTTGAAAGGGGACTGTTCCTTGACCTGCGTCATGATTTTTTGGTACACTTTCTCACACACCCTCGGTACTGCCAGAATCATGGTGGGACGTTTCTGTTCAAAGTCCGCCAGCAGCGTGTCGATGCTCTCCGCGTAAGATGCTGTGATACCACAGTACATGCCGTAGAAATGTCCCGCGATCCGTTCAAACACATGAGAAAGGGGGAGGAAAGGAACCGTGCAGTCCTTGTCGGATGCAAAATGGGGCCGGATCGCGTCCAGGGACTGGACCACCCAGAAAATATTTCCGTGGGTTATCATGGCGCCCTTGGGCAATCCGGTTGTGCCGGATGTGTACACAATGGTGGCAAGGTCATAAGCCGTCACTTCCCGGGACAGCTTCTCAAAAAGAGAAGGGTCTTCGGCGTGTTTTCTCCGTCCGAGTTCCATGAGATCTTTGAAACTCATGACCTTGGGATGCCCCGCGGCATCCTTTTCTTCCATGACGATTATCTTTTCAATACTGGGGCAATTGTCCACGATCTCCAGAATCTTTTTGAGCTGAGTCTTGTTTTCCGGCACAATGACCTTCGATTCGGAGTTATTAATGATATACTCAATTTCTTCAGATACCAGGGTGGGGTAAACCGGGATCACGCATACGCCGATTCCCAGCGAGCCCATATCGGCATAAAGCCATTCCAGCCTGTTTTCAGAGAGTATGGAAATCATATTTCCTTTTCTGACACCCAGCGACCAAAGACCCAGGCCGAAGGCACACGCCCGATCATAATATTCGTTCCAGGTGGCACCGTGCCAAACGCCTTCTATCTTTTTTTCTATGGCAAGTCGGTTCCCGTACTTATTAACACGGTTCCGAAAAACATCGTTCATGGTTTTTTCTGATAATTCCATCAAGCATCTCCAAATTTTATATTATGCGATACCTAATCAGTTACTATCTCTTCTTAATACCCATAATCAGACGCGCCTCAGCAGGAGTTGCCACCGGGCGTCCGAGGCAGTTGGCAACATTCACCGCCACTTCCACCTGTTCATAACTCCCCTTGGCCAGCGCACCGTTCGGCATCCTGATGTTGTCTTCGAGCCCAACTCTCATGTGTCCACCGAGAATGCAAGATTGCATAATGCAGGGGTATTGGTCCGTCCCAACGCCGCATGTGGTGAAGTTTGCTTTTGGAGGAAGCGCGTTCATCATGGCGATGAATGCTTCGGTCCGAAACTGCTGTCCGCCCGCAACACCCCAGACGAAATTGAAGTTCATCGGGTCGCTGAAGATACCCTGCTTGCCGATCATGATGGTATTGTCCAACCCACCCATGTCGTAACACTCGATTTCCGGCTTCACGCTGTTTGCTTCCATGGCTTTAGCAAAATCCTGCAACATGTTAAAGGTGTTCTCAAACACGTAGTCGATGAAGATCTTCCCTGTCTTGCGGTCAACGATACCGAAGTTCATCGTGTTCGTGTTGAGCGACGCCACCTCGGGTTTGACATACACGATCTGTGATATCCGCTGTTCCGTTGTTTTGCCCATGCCGACCGCGGAACTCAGGCAGACGATAAGATCCGGACACTTGTCTTTAATGGCATCGTGAGTTGCCTTAATCCTCGCGTGATCATGAGTGGCCATGCCCCCGTCTTCACGGGCATGCACGTGGACCATGGCCGCGCCTGCTTTCCAGCACTTGTAGGCTTCTTCCGCGAATTCCTCCGGTTTGTAGGGCACTGACGGGTTCTGGTTTCTCATAGTGGCGGCTCCTGTAAGTGCCGCGGTAATGATAACGGGTGTTGACATATCGGGCCTACCTCCTCTTCTTGTTTCTTGAGTAACGGGTTCATTTGTGGGAACCCATTGTTTCCTGCCCGCGTTAATCTCGTGAACAGAAACTTTTTCAGCCGCAGGTTTAAAATGATCTATATCAAGGATGGTATTTGTCGTTTCTTTGGCGAATACCGCCTCTACATTCATCCCTATCTTTACATCCTCTATTGTGCACTCATCGAGAATGTGCATGAAGGGCGTATCTGCGCCGTCAAGTTTGATAAGTGCCAGGACAAATGGTGCTTTCCGCGGCAGGTGCTTGTCATCATAGCGCACCACCGTGAAGTTCGTCACCGTGCCTATATTGCTAACATCGACCCATTTATCGCGGATATTGGTAAAGTCCTTATCGCATACCTGCCGTGGTGGCAGATAGATCGTATTGCAGGTGGGGCATTTCACTCCCATGATTTTCTTCTGATCCCGGATGGTCGTAATGAACTTGCTGCCAACCCGACCGGCGAAGTAAGAATAAGGGAGCGCCATTTTACCTTCCACTACAAAACTGTCTTCAAATCCTTTAATCTTTTTCGTTGTCATATACCCTCCCCCTACTCATCAATCTCGAAATATTTAATATCCCAGATATCACCGGTCCGGTTATCCTCCCAGACAGGACGGACACGGGTGCCCTTCTTTTCATTCCAGCCCATCTGAATCTTCTCAATTTGATCTTTCCGTATAAAGTGCGGCAGGGTCTCGTTGCCCTTGCAGCCGTCCAGGATGATATTGATCGATCCGTAAGGGGTTTCTCTGGCCACGCCGGTCAATGGATCAGGCATGGCGTAGTAAACAATATCCATATAACGAACTTCGCCCTTGGGCCCGACCTCTACGAATTCACCGGAACGCACCCGGCACTCGGCGCAAACTTCCCGCGGCGGCAGCTGCAAGCGACCACATTGGGGACATTTATTCGCGTATATTTTTTTATCTTTCAATCCCTTGAGGAACTTACCCATGATGGGACCGGTGGAAAACTTCTCGTTCAACGATATGGTCTTTTTGAGCACCAGCAGTTCCTGTTCCTGGACATTATCGGCCATGGGGTCTTTGTATTTCTCAAACAGAAGGGGCCATTTCGACGCCATCATGTTGATATCGCCTTTCGCGGACGCCTTCCCCGCGGCCAAAATGCTTTGCGCATCGATCTTCCCGAGGATAAAATCAACATAATCTTTAGCTTCGTTGAATTCCAGTGTAACCGTCGGATTACCTTCGATGGTCGTCGTTACCGTGCATACTCCATCCTTTATGAAGACGGTCCATTTGCCACCGTCCGGTCCACCGAGATCGAAACCAAAGGAAGCTTCTAGCCCTACAGCTTCTTTAGCCTTGAAACGAGGCACAATCGTTGCAAACATATCAGCGAGATAGTCTTTAACAGTCATTTCCTTCTGGGCAATGACGAATTTGCGGAAAAATTTGCCGGTCTTCCCGAATGCGCCCATGTCGCCTTCAACCTTGACCTTGCCACCCATGAAGGCGTTTGTCGCATCGACTTTACCGGTGTTGACCCCGACAAAGGTCTCCCCGTCAGCCGACATCGTCGCGACGCAGCCGGACAGGCTGTCAACCTTCTCAACCGCCATAGCGTTGTTTTTTACCGTCAGTTTCCATTTACCCTCGTCTTTGATGTCGTAACCAAAAACCGCATCGACATCATTGGCGCCTTCGAGACGGAAACGCTCCTTCATCGTATTGAATATATCTTCTACTTTTACTCCCCAGTATTCTGCCATGATTGTCCTCCTACCAGTTAAGTTCCTTTTCGAGCATTGTCATCACTGTCCACATGGTGCCACCGAACCCTGACGCAAGAGCGTGATTGACCGGGGTCGGTATCTGGTGCGGACCGGCATTGCCGCGTACTTGCAGCGCTGCTTCGGCTATTCGAATCAGCGCGGTCGCACCGATCGGGTTCGACCCGATAACACCTCCTGACGGATTGATAGGCATCTTGCCGCCAATCATGATTTCCTTGTTCTCGACAAGTTTAAGGTGTTCATCGCCTTTCAGGCCAAAGAAGTCTCTCATCCAGTCAATGGCCCACCATGTCGCCGGATCATACATTTCAAAAACATCGAAATAGTCTAAGGGATTTGTAATTCCGTTCCGCTTGAATAGATGCTCCGCCGCGAATTTATGTGTTTTCAAAACAGGGATATTCTTGTCATATCCGAAGATATTGAAGTTCTCTTCCTTGTGAGCGGTAATATGGTCGCGTATCCAGACCGGAGTCTTGGCCAGCTCTTTCGCTTTCTTTTCGCAGGCGTAAATGACGCAGCACGCCCCGTCTGACTGTGAGCACATTTCGATGAGCTTCAGCTCACCCACGAGTTTCGGAGAAGTCCGGATGAGATCATCGATCTGATTGAAGTCCAGGCCGAAGGCGCGATGCGCATTGGGGTTGAGCCCCGCGTGTTTGTCCATGATGATCCGGTACATCATCGATGCCCTGTTCGCACGCTCAAGTCCGAATTCCCGTTCGACATCATACGCGGAAGATCCGGTCAGCGCCCCTGCCTGTATCTTGCGGAACCAGAGGGGGCAGGCCATATTGGTGATGCCGCCCGTGGTATGCCCTTCCTGCAGTTTCTCAAAACCGATGGCCATGACAATATCGTACATCCCGGACGCTACAAGATTATCCGAGGCGCAGGACAGGGTTGCCCCGACCGTTCCACCTGTGGTAATCCGAATGGAGTCCTTACCGTAAGCGCCCGTACCCAACACATGCCAGAGATCAGGCGCGTGCACCATCTCGAAGAGCTCCATGTTGCCGTGAACGACGCAGTCAATGTCCTTCATGGTCAGGTTCGCATCTTTTAGTGCCAGACTGACTGCTTCATGTATCAACTCAGGCTGGTTGACATCCTCACGATGGCTGGAATGCTTCGTCTGTCCGATGCCTATAATTCCAACATTTCTGTTTTTCTTTTTATGTGTCATTATTCAACCTCCCTACGCTTCCATTACGATTACGGCTTGATGCTGTCCGGCTCCGCCGGTTGCCGCCTGGGCAACTGCCCGTTTTGCACCCTTGACTTGTCGTTCGCCAGCCTGTTTCGCCAACTGGTAATAACATTCTATGGCCCGGGCCACACCTCCGAGGAGAAGCGGATTACCATTGAGCTGTCCACCGGACAGGTTTACGTTGAATTTGTCCATACCGCCGTCGTCGATCCATTTGCCGCCTTTGCCTTCATCGGCAATGCCGACGCCCTCGGCCCACATCGGAAGCTGGTAAGCTGTGTGGTCGCTAAACTCGAAAACCTGAATTTCTTTTTTGGGATCTTTTATACCGGCTTTGGCGTATGCACGCTGCGCGGCATTTTTAAGAGAAAAATTCGAGGCCATGTCCTTGTCGCCAAGGAAATATCTGTCCATGCAGCTTCCGTATCCGGTAATCCACACAGGATTTTTTGTAAACTCCTTCGCCCGTTCTTCGCTGCACAGCAGCATTCCATATGCCCAGTCGGTGACCGGATAAACGTGAAGTTCGCGCAACGGGTCAGAATACATCGGTGAATTCAGAACTTCTTTTTCAGTAACGATTTTATTCTCGCGGCCATAGGGGTTCTTTTTCCCGTTTTTCCTGGAGCGCACCACAATTTTCGCGAGGTGCTCGTCCGTAACTTTCGATTTTTCCATATAAGCCCGGGCCTGCAGTGCGTCCACATTGTGATAGTCCATGCCCAGCGGCCTGTAGTAGAAGGGATCATAGGCAAGGTTGGAAATCATCCTGCGGCTTTCGCCCTGCGACTCCTTGCAATGACCCATGAAAAGAATCAGGTCATCGTGACCGGACAGGATGCATGCCATCGCGTAACCAAGGCCGTTGATACTCTCCTGCGCCATTTTTTCTTCACCACGAAAATGCGCGCCTACGACATCCGTAACACCATTGTCGGATATTGTTCGCGCATCGAACATGTCATCCGAGCAAGTGATGATGTTCCGAATGCCCTTTTCCATGTCAAAGGTAACCTTGGTCTGCTTCATTATTGACTCGAAGCATTCAAGCAACATGTTCTGAAAACGTAAATGATGATAATTGGGATCGTTCTTGATCTGCGCGACAGCGCAGATGGCAATTTTTTTAGCCATTACCATTCCTCCTAATTTGATGTGACTTGATAAAGGGTCATAATATTAACTCCTTTAATGTTATCCTTATATGTAACAGTTCCATGATTTTCCAGCTTTTATCGTCTGGATGATAGAATCTTTTTCCCGGTTGGCGTCCAGCTCTATCCATGCTCTGCCGATACCGCCATGCGTGTGCGAGTCATCTGATGCTATTTTGGGATATGCAATATTAAGCGATTCGAAAACCATTTCACGAAATCCCTTCGTTGTTATTTCCACCGCATCTATGGGATACATCTTTTCAAGTTCCGCCAGCCGAACCATCAATTGCTCCGGGGTAAAATCATATTCGCCTATATGGTTGAATATATGGAGCACCTCACGGTCGCCTTCGATTTTCGTCACATGAATGTATCCATTTACAAAAACCGTCAACTCAATGCCATAAAAAACAATCATGTTCGTCTTTACCTGCCCGCATATTTCCCGGTAGTTGGGTTTCAGCAGGTAATCATGATCTGTAAAAGCTATAAAATCATATCCTCTGGATTCGTATGCATTAGCTACTTCCTGGGGGGACAATTTACCATCGGAGCAAGTTGTGTGTGTATGTAAACATCCTTTTAACAGCATATATACCGACTGAACATTAACATTACCCCGGATTCGATCATCCTCCTAATATTTTGATTGGACGTTCAACCAACTGGTTAATTCATTAATCCCCCTGCCAATTATTGTCAAGAAAAAAGTTGAGTTTTTTAAAAATAAATCGGGTATGAATTATTTTTTCGGTAAAATCAGTAATTTAGATCAACATAATCTTAATGATATATAATAAGAAATTTCCACTATCGCTCTATCTTTAAAAAAGGCGGTTAAAGAATGAATCTCCAACCTCCGGAAATATTGGCATAGAGAAGTATTGCAGTGCTATTAATCTGAATTGTCAAGAGGAAGGATTTGACCTTCTTTTCTCCTCATTGGTGGTATTTCGTAAAAAACCATCCGGAGCTGATTTTTTATCCGGAATAAGACTCATCGCCCGTTCAGCAAGCGCTGTGATCGTGAGAGCGGGATTGACGCCGACGTTGGCGGAAACAGCCGCGCCGTCACACACATAGAGCCCATCGTATCCGAAAACTCGGTGTGATGTGTCGATAACACCGTTCTCAGGAGAAGATCCTATGTGACACCCACCCAGGATATGTGCGGTCGTTGACATATTCATCAGATTTTCGTTGCTCACATTGATGGGCATTCCCTGGGCTACATCCGCCAGAATCTCACATGCCCTGTTAGCCACTGGAATATTCACCGGTGCTTCTTTTCCCGGAACGGTCTTTGACTTTAAACGGCGCATCAAAAAAGTAAACACGGCACTGGGTCCATACCTGAAGGAAAGCTGGTTGTCATGGTTCTGCATAACGGTCAGGACTATGATCCGCTTGTACCAGTTTTTAGCAAACAACGACCGATAGATATCAAGAGGGTTCATAATCATCTTGCCGAGAGTTCTCAGGCATCTCCTTAAGGGATGGTCATCGTCCACAAGGGGAACGCTGAAGTATTTCATGAAACTGTAGCCCTCGGGAAATCGGTTCTGTGTGATGTGCGTGAACTTATCAGGATAAAAGTCCGATGATATGGTTGTGCCGTGGGAAAGATCCAAATCTTCCTGTTTGGGTAAAACACCTACAACGGATTCGCTATTTGTCCTGACGACTACACCCAGTTGGCGGGATATATCTGACAAAGTTTTTGTAACTTGTTTGCATCGGAACAGCAACTCCAGTGTTCCCAGAACACCGGCCGCTACGACTACTTTTTTTGCCTTAATATCGGCAGCTTTCTTGAACAGCCCGGAGTTGTTCTTCACCTTCATGACGTATGTGCCATTTTGCTGAGGGATAATGTTTGTGACTTCCCGGTATGGCAGGATTGTCGCCCCATATTTCTGGGCAAGATAGAGATAATTTTTATCCAGTGCGTTTTTCGAGCCGTGCTTACATCCCGTGAGACATTCACCACAAAGATAACAACCGGACCTTGAAGGCCCCTTCCCATTGAAGAAGGGATCATCAACAAGCACTTCGGGTGTACCAAAGTAGATGCCGGTATCCGTAGGACCAAATGTATCGCCCGCTCCCATTTTCTCCGCTACTTCTTTCAGGTAGCCGTCCATGACATCTATTACCGGATTTCTAACTATACCCAGCATTTTAGAAGCGGTATCGTAATGGGGTTTCAGTTCCTTTTCCCAGTCGATTCCGAGATTGCTCCAGGCAGAATCTTTGTAAAAAGCATCCTTCGGTCTCAACGTGGTCGCGGCATAGACGAGACTTCCGCCGCCGACTCCAACACCGCCAACAATGGAAACATGCCGGAAAAAATCATAGGTGAAGAAGCCCCTCATGCCCAGCGCAGGGTTCCAGATAAGCTTGCTCAAACTTTTGGATGCGTCTTCCATATCCAGGGGGGTCACCCATTTGCCTTTTTCCAACACGACAACGCTGTATCCCTTTTCCGCGAGCCGCAACGCTGATACACTGCCCCCAAAGCCGCTTCCGATGACTGCAAAATCGAATTCCATTGCCTTCCTCCTTTTCTAGCAATACATTGTTTATTCGTACTTGGACAATATAAATAACGGTTTTATTATCATGAAAAAATACTACCGAAAAAATTTTATAATCTTTTCTGCGCCTATTGCTTATCAGGGCCAACCCATTTTGCCGCAGGCCCGATAATCAGGAAGGGAGCGGGATTGATCGATCCACCGCCAAGCCCCATATAGCCCATGCCAAGAAAGATATTGTCATTGATCTTGCGAAGCTCATCGTGCATGGAATGCACAGTTCCTGAATTATAGGGACTGTAATCAAGATGGAACGAATCCTTTCCGTCAATAGGCGACTTGCCGACATAGGTGTTCATCTTTCTGGTGCGGAAGAGTATTTCCTTACCATCCTTGCCTTTGCTCGAAAAGATGTTGTATCCCCATCCCTTTTCCTTTTCAAAAGGGAAGAAAGCCTTACCCGCCCAGCGGCCGGGGCCGAAGAAGTGATGCGTGTAAATATCCGCGGACATGGCCAGCACTCCCACCGGCAACGTTTTTGCACTGTATTCTCCTTTCATCTCTTCATACTGCGGGGCCGGGGCCGCATAAAAAAGCTGGAACAGGGCCGCCTTGTCGAGTTTCTCCATGTCATTTACGGTGGCTTTTGCAGGGACGACGCTAAGTATCTGTTCCATGGTCTGGCCTTTATAGGAACCGCCCTTTTGTAAAATGTTGATACCGGTAAGTGCGATCTGTACAAACACCAGCGCGACAACGACACCAAGAATGATCTTTAACGCTTTCATGGTATAGTCTCCTTTTGTTAATTTGTTATTTTCTTCCTGTAAAAGAAATCTAAGATCATATCAAGTCCTCCAAGTCCAGCTTCCTCAGTGTCTTAGAGGTTGGGATGCCGTTTGCATCCCAACCTCTAAGCTTGTAATACGCGGGCAACATTTTCCCGAGGGGGACTTTTGTCTTATCGTTCCCAGGGATCTGTTCTTCATCGGTGAACCGCTTGGGCAGGGTGTCTTCCCTGGCGGAAAATCCTTCTCGTGTATTAAATAACCGTTCCAGAGTAAAGCCTCTCTCTCCCATCCGGATGAATCTTCCGAAATCCATGTCCATGCCTGTAGCCTGTTTTATGGCCTTGGAATGGGGGAGCATGGGAAGGTGATATCTCATCATAAATGAGGGCATCTTCAAGGTAAGTTCTATAGTGGGCCAGGAATATGTCAATATCTTCGTGACCAGCCAGCTCACGATCTTGGAATTCGGTACATTGAAGGTTATGGAAGGCAGGACTGTCCAAGATGTAAACAGACAGTTTCCTCCGGCGCTGATGGCGGACAGGAGATTCTGATCAAGTATAGTATAGCTCGGCTTGGACCGGTAATCGTAGGGATCGAGGATTGCCGGGCCGGTCGCCTCAAAATAGATCATATAACCGCCATCTAGATGGCAGGCACCGCGGTTTGCCGTCGCATAGCCTAAACCGTGGCCGACAGCTCCCCTGGGTTCGTAGGCGGCAAATTCCATACCCTTGGAATGAGGAGCAAAATCTTCCCCACCGTATTTCTTCGAAATATACCGCACACCTTCGGCCAGATCCGTACCGATGCCTTGGCGCAAAGCAATATTCCGTATAACAGCCGTGATGTTATCCTTTTTCCCGAATTCAATACCATTCTTCCACATGCCCTTTTCATTGAGCTCTGCCGCAAAGCCCAGTACAGTACCTGTAGAGATTGTATCGAGACCCAGAATGTCCAGTTCATAGTTCCAGCGTATTATCGCATCCATGTCATTTATGAGCAAATTTGACCCCAACAGACATAGGACCTCATACTCCGGCCCCTTGATCTGACGGCCGTCGAGCTCGACGATTCTGGCGCAGCGTATCGGACAGGACTGGCAACCATCGTTCTTTATAAGCCGGGTCTCGGCGAGGGTCTGGCCCGTAAGCATTTGGGCATCCTCATAGTGACCTGAAGAGAAATTCTTGGTGGGAAGAGCATTATGATCGGATATAGATTTCAAAAAACCCGACGTGCCATACTTGGGGGCGAACTCGCCTGTTGCCGGATGAACCTGGAGCATCTTGATCCACTTCTTGATGGTTTCTCGGAAACCTTCCGGATCATGGAGCTCAATCTTTTTCTTCCCTTGGGCAACAATGCCTTTGAGGTTCTTCGACCCCATTACCGCGCCCATGCCTGAACGCCCGTGCGCCCTGTCTTGGGAAACAACAATCGCATACCTTACAAGATTCTCTCCGGCCGGACCGATAACCATCTTGCCGGCCTTCTTGTCGCCCATCAGGTCCTTTGTCTCTTCGATATCCTTCCCCCATATATGCGATGCGTCCTTGATCATTACCGTATCTTCGTTGATGTCCAGATAAACCGGGTTCTTGGCACGTCCCCTGATTATTACACCATCCCAGCCTGCCTTCTTCAGATGTATGCCGAAATTTCCGCCACTGTTGGAATGTCCAATGGCACCTGTCTGCGGACTCTTGGCGGAGATGTCGTAACGGCTCGTTGACGGAGCGCCTGTACCGGTCAGGGGAGATGTCATTACGACGAGAATATTATCGGGCGATAACGGGTCGATGCCGGGCTTCAGCTCGTCCAGCATGATCTTGGTGGAAATAAACCTGCCTCCTACAAAACGTTCCCGGTTCCGGTCAGAAATCTCAAAGGTTGCAATCTTCCCTGTTGAAAGATTAACATCCAGTATCTTTCCCATGTATCCTTTGTATTTGCTCGTCATGACACTACTCTCCTATTCACCGGCACATACACCGACTAAGCATTAAGATTGCCCCTGATTTGATCATCCTCCTATTATTTTGATTGGACGTTCAACCAACTAGCAAATTCATTAATCCCCCGGCAAATTATTGTCAAGAAAAAAGATTGTTTTTTTAAAAAAATTTGGTGTTGAATTAATTTTTCTGTAAAATCTTGCTAAGATCACAATAAATTTATGAAATGGTGGGGTAGGAGGTATGATCATTCGGGGGTTCTGCACTGTTTGGTTCGTCGCACGAACCGTCATTGGTCCGACGGGAGACGCGGCTCGCTTAAGAAATACAAGTGCCGCATTGCCACGCTTACTCATATCCTGGATGACCTCACCATTAATGGCGAGGTCACGTGAGCCCGCTCACGTGACCTATACCACCGACAGTATATTTTCTAAAGGCACAAAATCTCATCCTCGGTTAAATCCTCAACTCGGACGGGATCGATTCCCTTGATCATGGCAGCAAGCTGCTTGTTCGACAACTCGGGCTGTGTGCGTACGATACGCCATTTATTGTCTTTCATCCAAATGAAAAAACGCCAGGCGAAGCAGTCTTTGCAATGCACCTGCTTCTTATCTATATAGGTGTTACCTGTTAGTCCCTTAAGTGCCGCATGCTGTGGGCACTTGATGTCGATGCAAAATGTTCCCGATGTGTAATCTTTGCTCATGTGGAATCCCCCTTTTTTTATCTTCGTTGATTACCTATTTCATTATTTTCTTGAGCTCGCGTTTCAGGATCTTACCCACTCCGCTCATAGGAAGCTGATCCATGAATTCAATCACCTTCGGGACCTTGTAGGGAGCTACGTTTTCCCTCAGATATTTGATGATCTTATCTTTTTCAGCCGCGCTCTTCTCAATGCTGGGTTTCAGCACAACAGCAGTGCCCACCCGCTCGGAACCGGGCCGATCAGGATCGGGGATGCCGATAGAAGCTGCAAGTTCTATATCAGGATGTTTCATGAGAACATCGTCGAGCTCGCGGGTGAAGACCTTGAACCCAGAAACAATTACCATGTCCTTAACCCGGTCCACGATGTAAAAGTAACCGTCCTCGTCCATCCTGGCCACATCTCCCGTGAACATCCAGCCGTCCCTGATGGCGTTGGCCGTTTCCTCAGGCTGGTTGTAGTAACCCTTCATAAGCTGGGGTCCCCGTATGGCGATCTCACCTGGCTCACCAGGTTTCACCGACTGTCCCGTCTCGGGATCGATGAGCTTAAACTCGGTGTCTGACAGGGGCATGCCTATCGAGGTTGCCTTCTTTTCCCCATAGCGGGGATTGCAGCATGTCACAGGGGATGTTTCCGTCATCCCGTACAGCTCGATGAAGTTGCCTTTTCCGATGATGCCCTCGAGTTCCCCGATATAATCGGGGGGAAACGGCGCCGCAGCGCTCAGGCACCACCTGAGTTTGCTCAGGTCCAGTTTCCTGAATTCTGGTTTTTTCATTAATTCGAAGAAGACCGTTGGTACGTTCACAACAGCGTGGGGCTTATAGGTCTTGATCGCATTGATGATAAAATGCGTATCCCGCGGGTTCGGCACGCAGATCTGGGTGGCACCGACGGTGAGAATGAATCCACCGAAGGCAAGCCCTGCGATGTGGAAGAGGGGAAAGGCGGAGAGCGCAAAAAACTCGGGGCCTATATCAAGCCATGCGAGGGTCTGTTCCCGGTTGGACATGTAGCTTCGCTGGGTGAGGAGCGCACCCTTCGAGGGCCCGGTGGTCCCTCCCGTATACATCATGAAGATTATGTCGTTCATATTGCGTCTCACGGCAACCCGATCCTTCGGCATTTCCCGGATGACGTCCATGAATTTCGCCACAGTCTTACCGGAGAGCGGCTTTACCTCGCCTGTGGGGATCTTCTTGAGAAGCTTGCCTATGACCCGTTTCATACCGGGCAGAAAATCGGCGATCTCCGAGACGACCACGGTGGAGAACTTCGTCTTGTCAGCCACTTCCGCAATCTTCCCGAAGAGGAGATCTACGGTCATAATCACCTTCGCCTTCGAGTTGTTGATCTGATGTTCCATTTCATGGGGCGTAAGCAGGGGGCTCAGTCCCGTGGATACACATCCCGCCTTCTGAACGGCGATGATACTGATATAGTTGGCGGGAATATTGGGCATGTGGAGACCTACCACGTCATCCGGCTTGAGGCCGATCTTGATGAAATACTGGGCAAGTTGGTTGGATAGATCATCGAGGTTGCGGTAGGTGAGCTCCGAGCCCATGTAAATAAGAGCTGTCTTGTTCGGGTATTTTTCCACGACCTCCTGGAACTTTTCTGCAAAGGTCTTGTCCCCGTACTTCAGCGCCGGCGGCACTTTCTTATCATAATTCTTCAGCCACGGTTTTTCCGAACAGATGTCACCCATTCCGATACCTCCTTTTTTATTTATTATGTATCTAATATAATGCTAACTGTGTCAATTGCAAATCGCAACTGCGGGAGCCCATGATCAGTGCGCAGATCTTATTGTTGAAACTCCAATTCCGAAAGCGAATAACCTAAAGGTCACTATCGGCGCAGCGGAATTGGTAAGTTGTAATGAGACCCAAGCTTCAGAAACAGAGTGCACTGAAGATTGCATGTCGAATTATCCCGCGAAGCGGAGGGTTTAATACCCCGCAACTTGCTGCGGAATCTATTTCCAAAGCTTGCTTTGGGGTTCATACCCGTGATTACCTTGCTTGTTTATAGTTGAACTATAAGAATTTTAGTCTTTTATGTCAATGAGGTATTTATCGCGAAATGTGGGGTGATATGCTGATGACAGAGAAAGAGATGAGTCGAGGTGTCAGTCCTCTTGAAAAATTATTTCACCCTTTGTTATTTTCACCTGCCAAATCTCACCTATCTCTATATCTTTTAAAAAAGGCTGTTGCCTCAATGGAAACAACAGCCCTTTTTCGCTGACTTAAGGAAAACGATATTGGATTTGAATTAACTTTTACTTATTGATCTTTGAATAAATTCGCTCCTGATACTCCGTAATTTCATTTCTCAATATATCAAGATCGGCAATACGATCATCCAGCCGCTTCAGGTGATTTTCCAAAAGCTCCAGAAGACGCTTGAGCACCTTATCATTTGATTTCTCAATTATCCACATTGCTTCCAGTTCCTGCATTTCCGAAAGCGTCATGCCCATGATTTTCAGCCGTTTGATCAGTTTCAGACGCCTGAGATCGACGTCGGTATAAACCCGGCGCCCCCCTTCAATGCGCTTGATAGAATTAAGCAGACCAATCTCTTCGTAATAGCGAATAGTTCGCTGGCTCATTTCCAGTTTATCGGCCAGCGTACCGATAGAAATAACTTTATCATCCATTCATTTTCACCATTTATTTAATCTCTCTGAGTCAAATTTTCCGTCGCTTGCGACGGAAAAGATGGCATTGCCGGTCCATCAAGATACCCCGCTACCTGCTGCGAAGAGATTTATTATTAATATTGGGCAAGCCGGCCTGATAAAGGGAACTGGCCAGTTTTGCCTGCGGCAATGTTTTATTTAAAAAGAAACAAACATCGAGAAGCTTTTTTAAATCAACCCTGGTTTTTATGCCCATTTCTTCAAACATGAAAACCACTTCTTCCGTGGCTACATTGCCGGAAGAACCCGGTGCATAAGGGCAGCCACCCAATCCCCCCGCCGCGGAATCGAAAGAGCGAATGCCAATCTCATAGGCGCGCAGGGTATTGGCCAACGCCAGCCCTCGCGTGTTGTGAAAGTGTGCTCCAAAATTTATCCGGGGGAAGCGCAGGCGGCACGCGCTGAATTTTTCTTCAACCATCCGGGGATTGCCGAAGCCTACGGTGTCGCAAAGAGTTATTTCTTTGATGCCGCAGGCGGCAGCTTTATCAACCATACGCAAAACAGCAGTAGTTGTAATGTCGCCGGAAAACGGACAGCCGAAAGCAGTGGCTAAATCAACGCGCAATGTTATGGATGGATCGGACAGATATGATCGGCAAATGCGTTGTAATTCCTTTAATGATTCTTGTGGCGATTGCCTCACATTGCAGCAATTGTGCTTGCGGCTGACGGAAAAGAAAAAGATGAGCTTTTTGATGCCACAGGTAATTGCTTCCTCTGCGCCGCGCTCATTAGGAATCAGTGCCGAAAAAATAACTCCCCGCAATGATCTGACTCCTCTGGCAACTTCTTTAATATCCTTAAATTGCGCAATGGCTTGCGGCGCGACAAAAGAGCCGATTTGAATTTCTTTAATACCGCAAGCAGCCAGCTTTTTGATGAATAATATTTTTTTATCCGCAGGGACAAATGTTTTGATATTTTGCAGGCCGTCACGCGGCGCGACCTCGATAATTTTCACTTTTGCCATAATGACTTCCCAAATTTATAATTCGAACATAAGGGTGGAAAAAAAATATCAAAAGGCGGCTATCCGCAATACTTAAGTTACTTCAATCCCGCGACTTGGAATTCCCCAGCTTCAGACGGGGGTTCGTGCCGTAGGACGCGGGAGGTCGCGTTATTATAGGGAGCCTCCGGCTCCTGCCGGAGGGGGATCCAATGAACTTCGTTACGGAAATTGGAGTTTCACGAATAATAAATAATTACTCTAATACAATGAGCACCTGGTTGATAGCGACCTTGTCTTGTTCTTTAACTTTTATTTCTTTTACAATACCATCAGTCTTCGCACAAATGGGATTTTCCATTTTCATGGCCTCCAAAACCAGCAACTCATCATCAGCCTGAACCTTATCTCCTACGTTAACCATGATCATCGAAATCGTTCCCGGCATATGTGCTACAATATCAACTGCCATTTTACCTTCCTCCTCAATCATTTATTGTTAATATCAATCCCGCGGTTGGAATCCCCCGGCTTCAGCCGGGGGAGGAATGCGGTATAATCCGCGGGAGGTCGCGTTATTGTAGGGAACCTCCGGCTCCTGCCGGAGGGGGCTCCACTGCGAACTCACCTTTTCCAAATTGGATCTGCAGGACCCCACTTGTCCGGCAGGACAACCTCACTCGACCAGTCCGGTGGAAGTTGCTGCCCTGTTTTTTCTCCCTCTTTTTCAATCAGTTTTTTCAATCCGGGACGCGCATGTTCCATATGTCCTTCTTTAATGGTGCGGCCATTAATGATTGCTTCTGAACGAAGCCTGACCCCTATGGTTTTTTCCATTTTTTTACCGAGCAGCAGAACACGGTTTACATCATACCCATGTTTTATGCCTAGCTCGTCAATTTGTACGAGCAGATCCTCCATACAGACAAGACCGACATAACGCGGATCATAATAATATTCACCCGTGCCTTTAATCGGACTGTCATCAAGGAAATTGGCCGGTTGCCCGCCCAAACCCCCAAGCGTTGCCTCGAAGCGGCAAATACCAGCCTGCATGGCAGCTAGGATAGAAGAAGAGGCAATTCGTTTGGTCTCATGAAGATGACACAGATGCGCCTCCGGGTTGGGCATGGCATCCATGACCATGGAAAAATACCGATAGACATCGGCGGCGTTGGCAGAACCATCATGATCAGCATGTTCGACATCGTAAGCCCCTATCTGAAACCATCGTTTTGTGAATTCTACTGCATCCTCCATTTTCGTGGCGCCACTGATAGGACTGCCCCAAATAGTGCTTACCGTACCACACATTTTCATACCTGCATCACGGGCCTTTTTAATACACCTTTCAGCCTCGCGCCAGTATTGGGTCAACGTCGTGCCGGAATTGGCAAAATGATGTTCCGGATCGGTGGAAACCATCATCAAAATCCTGTCGGGACCAAAGCCATTCTTTCTCATCTCAATCGCCCGATCCACAGCAGCTTCGCGGATCGTCACACATGTTAATGTGATGTCCTTGACTGCATCGATGCCGGCTCTTGTGCAGCGTTTTTTAAATTCGTCGCTGCGCATGGCTTTCATAACCTCATCCGCATCTTTGAACTGAGGCATGGCTTTCGGATTTCCCAGATTGGTTACTTCCAGTTCCCGGCATCCGGCTAAGATCATTTCCTGCCCGTAAAATATTTTCGCCTGCGTGGATATGAATTTTTCGCAATGTTGAAAACCATCTCGAATGGTTATATCTCCGATTTCCACCTTCTTCGGCATCCGGGGGAATATTTTCCAATAATCATATTCAGTCATAATTTTTTCTCCATCTGTTGATCATATTATGGCTTATTCGCCTTTAAAATTTGGTTTCCTCTTTTCAGCAAACGCTGCCAAGGCCTCCAGTCTGTCTTTGCTCGGAATTGTTATTTCATAAGCTTTCGATTCCAGCGGCAGAGCAACCGACAGGGGGGCATCCATTCCACAATTGATCGCAAATTTCGCCTGTGACACGGCAATGGGACCATTCGCGGCAATTTCCTGAGCAAGCTCGCAGGCGGAATCAATTAATTTCCCCGGCTCCACAACCTTGTTGACCAATCCGATTTTCAGTGCTGTCTGGGCATTAATGCGGCGGGCGGTGTAGATCAACTCTTTGGCTTTGGCGACGCCGACGATTCGGGGCAGACGCTGCGTGCCACCCGCTCCGGGAATAATCGCCAGGGACGTTTCCGTTAATCCCATCACAACATTACTTGAGGCAATACGCAAATCGCAGGCAAGAGCCAGTTCCGTTCCGCCGCCAAAAGCAAAGCCGTTAATGGCCGCAATGACCGGCACACGCAACTGCTCCACAGAAGTAAAGAGATTGCGGATCGTAAAAATGAAACGCCGGACCTGATCCGGGGACATGGTCCTGCGCTCTTTTAAATCTGCGCCCGTTGAAAATGATGCTTTCCTGGGGTTATCGCCGCCGGCGCCTGTTATAATCACACAGCGTAAACCGGAATCGAAATTGGCTTCACGAATTGCATCACCGAGAGCCGCGAGCAACTCAAAGCTGAAGCAATTCATGGCTTCAGGACGGTTTAATGTTAACAGTAAAATCCCTTCGCCTTTTTTCTCCTGTAATAAAACATCTGCCATATTATTTCTCCTTAACAATGAACTGTTAAAATTTCAGGTCTCCCCAATCGGATTCTCTCACAGGAACGCGTAAGGCGATTTCAAAAGCACGGGCCAGTTTATCTCGCGCCTCACTAAATGCTATTACTCCATCATGAAACACAAGAGAACCTGTATAAAATGGATGACCTTCACTGCTATAACGATCCCGCATCATCTGGCGAAACTTTTCCATATCTTCCTCGTTGACGGCGCCACCCTTAGCTTCAATGTTTTTCCGTCGAACGGTTTCCAGAATAAATCCTGCCGTATTGCCGGACATAACAGATGTTCTTCCTCTCATGTTCGTAAAGGCAAACCGCGGTTTAAAAGCCCGGCCGCACATACCATAATTGGCGGCGCCATGATCCGGCCCTATAATATAAGTAATTTTTGGTGTTTCCAGGCAAGAGCATGCCCGAACCATATCAGAACCGTATTTGCCGATGCCGCCCCATTCTTCAGCCTTGCCAACCATATAACCCGGCGAACCCTGTAAAAATAAAACAGGGACTTTGGAATTACCGCAACGGATCATCCACTCTGTCGCTTTTCGAGCTGCCTCAATATAGATAACGCCACTGGCATTGGAGGCAAGTACACCTATGGGCATTCCTTTTAACCACATTTTACCGCAGATGATGGTATCACCGCGACCCGGACCATACGTTGCTTTATATTCATGGAAATAGCTGTCATCAGCCAGACATTTTATCGTATCTTTGATATTGATTTGATGATACGTATCAATGGGACTGCAGCGCATCATTTCTTTGAAATCATATTTTGGTTCACGGGATTCCCGCTTGTCGATATAAATTTTTTGCCCGGGTTCGAATTCCATCATGGCGCGCAGCTTCTGGATTCCTTCTTCCTGCGATTTCACAAAATGGTCGCAACCACCAGAATGCTGCGTATGAACGTAAGCTCCCCCTAAATCTTCTTGAGAAACCGTTTCACCGATAGCCGATTTAACCATGGGCGGACCGGCTAAGAAAGCAAACGCCAGTTTTTCAATCATAATCGATTCGGTGGCAAGATAAACCATGTAGGCGCCTCCAGCTGTATTTCCTCCCGTAGAAAGCGTATATTGCTTAATACCCCTTGATGACATTCGGCACATATTATAAAACATTGTCCCGAAATGGCCGTCATCAGCGAAACCACCCAATTGCATTGGCAAATTGATCCCGCCGGAATCGGCGATATAAATACAGGGAAGCCCGCATTGTTCGGCAATTGCCTGCGCGCGCATATGTTTCTTTAAAGTAATCGGGAAATAAGTTCCCGCTGCAAATCTGTTTTCATTGGCAAAAATCATGCAGTCTTTGCCGTGAATTGTTCCTACCCCGGTAACGACTCCGCCGCCCGGTATATGACCGCGTTTCTCCTCCTCATAAATAACACCGCCGTAGAGTTTTTTCTCGCCGATATTATATCCCGCATCCAGACCAACCTCAAAAAAATCTGTGCCCGGATCGATAAGCATTTTAATCAGGTCACGCATCGGCTTTTTACCCTGCTTTAACAGCCTTGCAGTCTGGTCTTCCCCGCCGATGTTGTAGGCTTCTTCCCGATGCTTCAATAAAACAGAATCCTGCTCCTCCCAATGTTTCAGATTAGCCTCTCTATCTTTTTCCTGCCGTTCCGCTCTGGTCATTCTTTTTATCTCTTCAGCCATAATGCCTCCTAAAGAAAATATTAATTTAAATATCTTCGGAATACAGCGCCCTGTTTTTAATCAACGTCATAGCACCCGATTTTTCTTGAAATGACGATACGCTGAACTTCAGATGTCCCCTCACCGATGGTAAGGAGCTTGTGGTCGCGGTAGAACCGTTCGATGTTGTATTCCTTCATCAGGCCGTACCCGCCGTGAATCTGCACGGCTTCAGCCACCACGCGCCCCATTACTTCCGAGCAATAGAGTTTTGCCATAGCCGCTTCCTTGCCGAAAGGCTTGCCCTGATCTTTCAGGTAGCAGGCTTTGTACAATAAATTGCGCGCCGCTTCGATCTCGGTGGCCATGTCGGCCAGCTTGAAGGCGTTGATCTGGAAAGTAGATATTGGTTTCCCAAACTGTTTCCGTTCTTTGGCGTATTTCATGGCCAGCTCATACGCGCCCTGTGCCCCGCCGAGACCCATGGCTGCGATGGCCAGGCGGCCGTTGTCCAGTGTTTGGAGCATCTGGTGAAAACCTTCGCCTCGTTTCCCCAGCAGATTTTCCTCGGGCACTCTGCAGTCGTCGAAATAAAGCTCACCGGTATCGGATGACCGCCACATCATTTTCTTTGTCATCTTTTTAGTAGTGAACCCGGGCGTGCCGTTGGGCACCAGGATGCAGGACACTTCCTTCTTATCTCCTTTTGTCCCGGTGATGGCCTGAACTGTGCAGACTCCTGCCATTTTACTAGTTGAATTGGTGATGAAAATTTTACTTCCGTTAATCACCCATTCCCCTTTATCAAGTTTGCCATTGGTCTTGCTCGCGCCGGCGTCGGAACCGGCATCGGGTTCGGTAAGTCCGAAAGAGGCCAATATCTCACCGGTGCAGAGGCGGGGCAGCCATTGCTCTTTTTGCTTTTTACTCCCGTAATAATAAATCGGCCCGATCCCCAGGGAATTGCCGGCGGCCATCGTCGCGCCATGCGAACCGTCGACCCTGCATATTTCCTCAACGGCGACAACATATGACAAATAGTCCATACCGGCGCCGCCGTATTCATTCGGCACATAGATGCCGAAGAGACCGAGAGCCGCCATCTTTTTTGTCAGGTCATAGGAAAACTCTTCTTTTTCGTCCAATTCCAGAGCCAGCGGCGCGATCTCTTTTTCCGCGAACTCTCTGACATTCTGCCGCAGTATTTTTTGTTCATCATTTAACCAGAAATCCATTTTAGTCCTCCAAATAATTATATTCTTTTACATGCCCCAGCTACGCTGCGGGGGCAGTCACTGTCAACCGGTCCCGTGAATGATGGGGACATTAATCGTCAGAATGAAAATCCCTTCGGCAATTGGTTTTCTTTCGTGCCTTTGGGTACCCAGGCCAGATCCAAAATTGTATACGTCGGATCCAGCTTCTGGAAGATTGGTATAACGCGCAATCCCATTTTGGGCTCGCCGATCGCCAGATAGCTCATCAGAATCGTGCATACTCCGTCAAATTCAATATTGATAAACTTGATCGGTTTGTCAAGTAGATTGAAAGCTCCTGAACGTTCGCATACCATGAAGGTATGCACCTTAGCCGTTTTCCTGGCGAGATCTGTCATGTCGATGACAGTGTTTTTGCCAAGGCAATCCGGGCAATGGATTCTGAAGGGCTGGTAGATGGACCCCTTGGTCTCGCATTTTTTGTTGTCGCAGCGCGTAGCCATCAGCTTTCCTTTGCTCAAATTCTCAAAAAAATGGGACTCGCCGCCGTAGGAATGCATGTGCGTCAGTTGTCGGGGATTTGTAATCCCGATAAGGCACCAATTTTCATCCGCCATGCGTATAGGCTCGCCAAACTCAAGATGGTGAAAATCGCCTTTTATTTTATACTGTCCTTTTTTGACGTGTACTTGTCCGGTCATACTCATAGTAGTTTCTCCTCTACTCGTCCTTTTTAATTAATTTGTCCGGGTCCATCAATATTGTCGCCGTCACATGTGAACCGACGCCGGCATGGCTGATGGCCAGCGCCCGCTTGGCTCCCTTGACCTGCAGGTCGGTCCAGTCCGAAGGCTTCTGACGATTGAACTTCTTCCATAATTTATCATCGCCGTGAATCTCCGCCCACCTGTTCCAAAGGTGGGTAGCGATCTCGAACACCTGCATGATACCGGTCGCGCCGACCGAGTGCATGCACCCGATGAGCCCGCCGGAAAGGTTGGATGGCAGCTTGCCCGGTTTCCCCGTCTTCGGGTTCGTGTGGTAGCAGTCGCCGGACTCGACGTAGTCCCGTCCGTAGCCGTAGGGCCTGATACCGATGTCTTCATAGGTCTGTACGTCGCTGATGGTGAAAGCGTCATGGAGTTCTACAAGATCCAAGTCTTCGGTCGGATCTTTGATGCCAACCTGATTATAGGCGTAATAGGCCGCCATACGGGCCGCGAGGAAACCGGTGAACCCGGGATAGCGCTCGCCGCCGGGGAATCTTTTGCCCAGATCTTTGTATTGTTTTGCCGTCTCGTTGGGCAGGAGAGGTATAGCCATGTCGCGTCGGTCTGCCGGCCGCAGTGTGTGCGAGCCCGCAGTGACCCATATTCTTAGAGGCTTATTTTTAGTATTTTTTGTTAATTTCATCGCCGTTGTTTCATCGCAGATGATTGCGCAGGCGGCGCCGACGCTCATAAGGCAGCAGTCCAGGGCACGTAGGGGATACGCTACAACGGGTGAATTCAGTACGTCTTCCACAGTGATCTTCATCGGTGCCTGTGCGTAGGGGTTCATGCGCGCGTAGCCGTGGTGCTTGACCGATATCTCGGCAAGGGTTCTGCGGAAAGAATCTTCTTCCTTCCCGAACACCTTCCAGTATTTCTGAGCCATCACCGCGTAGTATCCGGCGTAGATATGGCCCAGCGGCCCTTCCCAGTCCTTGTCAGCCGCGCAGGAGATGTAGAAGTTGCCCTCGTCGGTGGGGACCTCGTCCATCCGCTCCCAGCCCATTGCCAGGACGCAATCGGAATAACCGGACGCTACCGCTTTAACGCCTTCCCATAATGTGGAACCGCCAGTGGCGCCGCCGGTTTTCACGCCAACGTTGCCCAGTGGATCGAGTCCCAGCCGGTCATGGATGACAGCCTCTCCGAGGAGCTGATCGCCGAAATGGTCGGCAAAGTGTCCATAGTAGCAGGTATGGATGTAACTCTTCAGCTCCGCCGGCGACAAGTTTAGGAGTTCTGCCGCCTGGACAAGAGCGTCTACACAGAGTTCCTCCGTCCGTTTGTCGGGGAAGGCCCTGTCAAATTTCGACTGGCCGGCTGTGACCAGATAAACCGGCCTCATCAGTTTTGGAATTTTTAATTGTTTGTCGCTGAATTTAATCATACTCTATTCCTTCCTTTTAATAATTTTGCTGAGTTCCCTGACCAGTTGGCCGATCGTTTTAGTGGCGCCCCCTCCGGAAGGAGCCGGAGGCTCCCCAAAATAACGCGACCTCCCGCGAGTGCAGCCTGCCCTCGACCTGATCGGGGGGGGGCGCATTCCTCCCCCGGCTGAAGCCGAGGGATTCCAAACCGCGGGATTGACAAAAGCTGACATTTTTACACTGCTCTAAATCCACCTTACGTTAACTGGCATTCTATAGCCGGAAAATCCTTCTGTCAAGCAATTTTAATGACCTATAAAAAAGTCTGCTTCTTATAGTACTTAAGTTAGCAAGACCATAAAAGAGATATGGGAAAACTGTTATTTCAAGACCTGATCCATAGGTTTTTTAGAAGTACTATGTGCATAGTTCTTCCTGTTATCAACTGGAAGGCAATTTCTAAAAAATATGCAAACTTTCTTCTGGAAATCAACAGCTGTCATCATTTTAAAAGCAGATAATATTCTAATTCATATCGCTTGACATAGATCTTTGCTTGATATTTCATACAACGGATATAAAAAACAGTTCGTTGAGGAGGGTACATGATTAAGAAAGGCTTTGTAGGATTCTTTGACATCCTTGGCTACCAAGCAATAATCGGCAACAACGAAATCTCCAAGGCCTCTAAGATCATTTCAGAGGTGATCGTCAATTTACCAACACGCACATCGGATTTACTGATCTCACTTCTAAAAAAGAAAGAAACACAGGATTTGTTTGATAGTGCATATAAGAAAATCGATGCTAAATTAATTTCCGATAGTATACTTCTTTCATTGGAAGTCCCCGAAAGTACTAGCGCCAAATCAATAGGCTTACTAACATTCTCATTCCTCTCGTATTCATCACAGTTGATTCGACAAGCATTTGATAAGGGGCTCCCGTTGCGCGGAGCGATTGATTACGGAGAGTTCTTTTTCTCCGGAAACTGCTTTGCGGAGAAACCAATCATCAACTGTTATCGCATAGGCAGTCAGATGGATGTTGTAGGGTGCGTTATTACGGAGGATTGTTATCAAATGATAAAGACTGCCGATTCAAACGCTGGGATTCCTGAGCGCAGCAAGCGACTGTATTTTGATTGCTTGATTGTAAACTAAGATGGACGCAACGAACGTTGTCATGTATTGAACTGGTACTACCCCTTTAAGGAGTGGGGTGAGAAACACGATAATCTGCGCTCTTACATAATCGACTCTTTTCATGCTCATGGGAAGGACATCCCTCCTGATGTTGCCTCTAAAGTGAATAACACGGAAATTATGTTGCACAGAGCCAACGAGATGAACAAGCCACAGAAAGCAACTCCAGAAACAACCTCGAAGAATAGCGCGACATCTGAAGCACCTTAAGCTCGATGTTGCACTACTTTTCAGTAGGTAATCATCTTTCGTTGATATTTCTTTAATTTCACACTTTGTAGGTGCAGTCAACAAGCACTACTACTATTCAGTTGAAGATTGTGTAAAAATATGCAATCTTTAAATCATCAATCGTCATTTGCAATTTTAATAATAACTCCCTTCAGTAAACATAGGCATAATAGATTGAAAAACTATGTCAGGATTTAATAGCGAAATAAATATTAAGGCTAATTATCACAAGGCAGCCAGATCATTTATCGGTTTTCTACAAAATGTATAGAGGAGCTTCATAAAGATCGGTAGTTTATGGAAAAGACACTTTTACTTTTATTTTTAATTTTGTTTCTCGGTCGGATAATCTGGCGTTATATTTTACAGCAGCTCAATATCAGGCATTTGCGCAATCACGGCAAAGAGATTCCACCTGTTTTTCAGGGTGTCATTGATGAAGCAACTCTCGTCAAAATGGTGGACTATACTTATGACAACTCGCGTCTGGAAACCAAGGAAAATTTAGCTGGGGACATAATAGAGCTTGCCATATTGTTTCTTTTACTGCCGGTGCTTGTCGGCAAACTGGCAGGATTGCAATTGCACATAATCTGGCAGGCGCTGATTTTTTTCGGGGTGCTGGTGGCAATCGGCGGTGTTGCCGGAATTCCCTTTGATATTTACGATACTTTTGTTCTGGAAAAAAAATACGGTTTTTCCACCATCACCTGGCGTCTCTGGCTTACCGATCTGATCAAGTCCGTAATTATTTCTGCTGTCTTAATGGGATTAATGCTGGCCGCCTTTATGGCTTTTATTCTTTATCTGCCTGGTACATGGTGGTTCTGGGCCTGGATATTTTTTACCATATTCGAAATTTTACTGCTCTGGCTATATCCGGTGGTTATCGCGCCGCTCTTTAATAAGTATGAACCCATCAAGGATGAGTCGCTTAAAGAAAAGATTACATCATTGATGGCGCAAGTGGGATTAAAGGCCAAAGGAATTTACCAGGTTGATGAGGGCAAACGCTCCAAACATACCAACGCCTATTTTACCGGTATCGGCAAAACCAAGCGCATTATTCTGTTTGACACGCTGCTGGCTTCTCATTCGCCGGAAGAAATACTGGCAGTGCTCGCGCATGAAATCGGCCATTGGAAAAAGAAACATATTTTGAAGCAATTAATTTTTATGATTGTCGCGTCTCTTATCGGTCTTTATTTTGTCTATCTGATCGTGAATTGGCCGCCTCTATACAGTACGTTCGGCTTAAAATACAAGCCTGTTTACGCCGGTTTGTTTTTGGTTTCGCTTTATTTAAGTTGCGCTGGATTTTTCTTAAGTCCCATTGGCGCGGCGATTATGCGCCGTTATGAACGTGAGGCCGATAAAATGGCGAGAGATTTAGTTGGAACTTCCGAACCCATGATTAACGCTCTCAAACGCTTAGCCAAAGACAACCTGACCAATCTGCATCCCCATCCTTTGTATGTCTGGTTTTATTATTCTCACCCTCCGCTTATAGAGAGAATCGAATATTTAAAAAAAATGGTATGAGATATTTGCAGAACTAATAATTAATATTCCTCTGTCATCCCGTACTTGATACGGGATCCAGAAAATATAATAAATACTGGATTCCCGCCTTCGCGGGAATGACAAAAAAATAAAAGGATTGACGCTCACAACGCGGCAATCCTTCGCAGTTTAAAAGTGGAAATTATTTTTTTCCGTAGCCGATGGTTTTGGCTGCGTCAGCAATGACACCAAGTACGGAAGGATCGTCAATGGTAGATGGCACGATATAATCCTTGCCGTCGACTATTTTGCGCATGGTGGCACGCAGAGTTTTCCCTGACCGCGTTTTCGGCAATGCCTTTACTACGGCGGCTTCCTTGAAGCAGGCCAGCGCTCCGAGTTCGGAACGAACCATTTGAACGAGTTCCTTGATAATGTCTTTCGGATCACGGTCCACGCCCGCTTTCAGCACGACGAATCCCACGGGAACTTGCCCTTTGAGTTGATCTTCGGCGCCGAAAACAGCGCATTCCGCCACGTCCTTGTGCTTGGAGACGATTTCTTCCATCGCGCCGGTGGACAACCGATGCCCCGCGACGTTGATGACATCGTCAATGCGTCCCATAATAAATATATAACCATCCTCATCGAAGCGGCCGCCGTCACCCGTCACATAATAGCCCGGTCTTTCCGTAACATATTCCAGGTAACGTTTGTCATCCTGCCAAAGTGTGGGCAGGCATCCCGGGGGAAGAGGAAGCTTGATCACCACAGATCCTTCTTCGCCATCGGGAATCTTGTTTCCGTCAGAATCGAGGATCTGCACATTATAGCCGGGGACCGGCTTCGTCGGTGAACCAGCCTTGATGGGGAACGGCTCGATACCCATGCAGTTGGCGGCGATGGGCCAGCCGGTTTCAGTTTGCCACCAGTGATCCACCACGGGAATCTTCAACATGTCGCTTGCCCAGTGATAGGTGTCGGGATCGAGGCGCTCGCCCGCCAGAAAAAGATATCTGAGACAACCGATATCATATTTTTTCAGATAGTCGCCGTTGGGATCTTCTTTCTTGATGGCGCGGAAAGCTGTAGGAGCCGTGAACAAAACGGAAACTCCATGTTGCGAAATGACGCGCCAGAAAGCACCCGGATCCGGTGTCCCGATTGGTTTTCCTTCGTAGAGGATGGTGGTGCATCCATAAAACAGGGGAGCATAGACAATATAGGAATGACCGACAACCCAGCCGACATCGGACGCGGCCCAGAAAACTTCGCCCGGCTTGATATCATAGACGTTCTTCATCGACCATTTCAGGGCAACGGCATGGCCGCCGTTATCTCTCACGACGCCCTTCGGTTTGCCTGTCGTTCCCGAGGTGTAGAGGATATAAAGAGGGTCTGTCGCGGCGACGGATACACAGGGCACCGGTTTGGCGTCTTTCATCAGAGCGTTCCAATCCAGATCGCGCGGCGCTGTCAATTCCGCCTGCACCTGAGGACGCTGATAAATGACGCATTTCCCCGGTTTGTGAGCGGCTATTTTTATAGCTTCATCAAGAAGCGGTTTGTAGGGAATCACCTTTTTCCCTTCGATGCCGCAGGATGTCGAAATCATAACTTTCGGTTTGGCGTCGTCGATGCGGATAGCCAGCTCATTGGGAGCAAAACCGCCGAAGACAACGGAATGAACGGCGCCGATCCGGGCGCAGGAAAAAATGGCGACCAATGCTTCAGGTATCATGGGCATGTAGATGATGACGGTATCGCCTTTTTTGACGCTCAAAGCGCCGAGGACTCCGGCGAATTTTGATACCTTGTCCAGTAATTCCTTATATGAAATTTTTTGAACAGTGTTTGTTACCGGGCTGTCATAAATAATAGCCGCCTGTTCTCCCCGTCCCGCTTCAACATGATAGTCAATAGCGTTGTAGCAGGTGTTTAATTCTCCTCCGGCAAACCAGCGATAGAAAGGTTTTTTGCTGTCGTCGAGAACCTTATCCCATTTCTTATTCCAGATAACGTCCTGTGCCGCTTTTCCCCAGAAAATATCCGGCTGATTGATAGATTGAGAATAGATTTCTTTAAATTTTAATTGATCAGCCATATTTATTCCTTTTTGAGTTAACAGATTTTTCATGGGCATACCAGATTGAATTTACATTTGTCAAAGAAAAAAACATCATGGACATTTTGTCAGGCAGCAATTCTTTTATTGATTTGCTGAATATAGAAAATAGAATGCTCAACTGTCAAGTGAAAAAGGATTATAAATTCAATTTGAGTTTCACAAAAAAGCTAAACAATATTGGATTCCGCATGGTCTCCAGTAATTGGCGGCGGAGCTGCATGGTGATGTCTGTGATGAAAAAGGGACAGAAAAACTCCGCCAAAACCAATTGTGACGGCAACCGTCTTGATAATCGTGCCAATGTAAAAAGGTATCCAGTCAATAAACCACAATAGAATCAAACCCAGCAGAGTTTCCCAAGTTAAAGATTTCTTATGACGGCGAAAAATTTTTGTCAAAACAAAATTTCCCAGAAGCGCGCTTACGCCAATAAAGCCAAACATAAACGCCAATAATATAGCGGCGAAGACCAATGGTATTAAAGGGATGCCGATAAATGAGAACACCAGTAACATAAAAAAAGGCGCTATCATCAGGGTTGCCAGAAAGCCCCAAAAAAAAGATTTTGTTTTATTGCCTTGAATTGAATCAGCAATAGCATTTAAAGGGCGAGGAAATAAAATAGTCATCAATAATGCTAACGTAAATATCATAGCGAAAAAACAAATTTTAATAATATCGACAAGCCATGACCAGGCATCCATATCCCCATGAAAAGCAGAAGCAACAACAGTGGAAATGTTTGATGAGTTCATTTCGGTGATGTTGCCGTAAACCTGGGCGCCATTTCCCTGAACAACAACACCGCCGATACAGATAACATCGCCACGGACGACCGCCGAGTTGGTTAGCACAATCGAACCGCCGACAGTTACCACATTATTTTCAACCAGTCCGCTGACGGTTATTTGACCGGCAATGGCAATGGCATTGTTTACCCTCTGATCGTTGCCGATATTAATATCTTTACCGACTTTGATAATATTTTGGGCATTAACTGAAGCCGCCGCCAGAAAAATCAGCGCCAGAATAGCGATAGCGGCAATAAATTTTCTTCTCATATTTTCCCTCATTTTTAACTTTTATCTTTATACCAAGTTGCTTTCAAAAATTAAAATATGAATTTTTGAAAGCAACTTGGTATTATGCCCGGTAAATCAACCTTTTAATATTTGATAGCTACTTGGTATTAGAAGTATTATACCGCTGCCGCCAATATTCAAAAATTCCCGGCATAACTGAAATAATGACAATCGCGATAATTACAACTGTAAAGTTATTTTTCACGGAAGGTATGTTGCCGAAAAAATAACCGCCCAAAAGAAGAAGGCAGACCCACGTGATGCAACCGGTGACATTAAACAAAATAAATTTAGAATAAGTCATCGCGCCAACA
>CAVQCU010000100.1:0-4019 GCA_963710995.1 uncultured delta proteobacterium | reverse complement strand
CTTCCGGCTGATTTTTTCATTATGATGATACCAGAAAGACCAAACAATTCTTAAATCATAGATTAGGTGAAAAAATGACTAGAACTGCTCGATTCGTCTCTACATTTTTCGGATATGTATTCACAATTCCCTTCGTCTTGCTTGTTCATTTCCTCAGATTGCTGATTGGCAAGCAGAATGCTGTAAGACTAACCGGCAAGTTGGTAACAAAGACGGCTGCTCTGGGTATGGGAATTCTAGTACCCCGATCAAAAGCTGCTTTTGAATTCGACAGTTTTAAGAAAACATTAAAAAATAATTTTTTCATAATAGGACCAATCTATGATCTAATTTTGGTGGAAGAAACAAATAATAGGATAGAATTCAAGGTCCAATATTGTCCTGTCGCATCAACGTTCAGAAATCTTAAAATGGGAGACCTATGTAAATACTCGTGTGCAGCAGATTGGGTAGTAGCTAAGATGAATAAAGGCTTATGGGAATTTGAACGGTCAAAGACAATTGGAACTGGTTTCGACTGTTGCAACCATACTTACATAAAAACGATAAAGAAAAGTTCAGAAAGATAATTATAACCTATCCCAATCCTAGGTCTTCTGGAGAAAGAGAGCTCTCTTCAGCATTATATAAGGAGATGGAAGCAGGAGTGACCTTGCCAATTCAACGATAACTGGTTGAAACATGCAGGTTTTTAAATGATGTTTTTTCAGCAGAAGTGTTTATTTCTTTCTTCCTGTAATCCTCAATTTCTTATTTTCCCAATTCATACAACCTTTCAATCCATAATAAACAATATTAACGCATGACAAACATCCAACGTATATCACATTTTACTGGCTATATTTCATTGACATACAAGATTATTCTTCTTATACTTCCACCATGAAAAAGAAAGATCTTATCGATTGGTTTGCGTCTTTACAGTCCAGAATATCATTCAAGCATAGTTCTTATGTGCCCCTATTGCGATACTCTTTCGTCTGTTTCATGATCTCCCTGTTTTTCGGTATTGTCCAGCGTCCGCTTGCGGCGCAAGAAAAACCCAAGGAACCGGGGCCTACGACACAGTCAATCTACTTAACCTTCGATGATGGTCCTTTGGAAGGTAGCGAAGATGTGGATGAAGCAGTGCGCCGCGAGAAGATAAAGATCAATATCTTCGTGGTAGGCATGAATACGCAGTACAGCAAGCGATTGCAGAAATACCTCCAACTATACGAAATGAATTCATGGATCGAAGTGGGCAATCACAGTTTCAGCCACGCCCACGATGATTACCTCGCATACTACAACAACTCTGATGCCGTGTTGCAGGACTTCCTAAAGAATGAAAAGACACTTAACATCCCTAACAAAATTGCTCGACTGCCGGGAAGAAATATGTGGCGCCTAAAAGACCACCACGTGGATGACGTGAAGAGTGGATCGAAGGCCGCGGACTTACTCTTTACCAATGGATTCAAGGTTTTTGGGTGGGATCTGGAATGGTGCCACGATCCCAAGAGTGGCGTTCCCATCCAGACAGTGGAAGACATAATCAATTTAATAGAAAAATACTTCTCGGAGAAGCGAACCGTCACGGAGAATCATCTTGTGATCCTATGCCACGACGAGATGTTCAGGAAGAGCTGGGAGGAGAGCGAACTCAAGCAGCTCATTGACAAGCTACGGGCGAAGGGTTTCAACTTCAGGCACCTGAGCGAATACCCTTAGGAACGTATCCAAATAATTAGGTCTGATCAAACAGATTTAGACTTAGTTGTAACAAACAGTTCTGCCGGTTCGGGAATCGAAAATTTATTTCTTACTTCCTGTAACAAACACATCATTGGCTTATTTCATTTCTTTACGCCCAATTTATTTTCAAGCATATTTATAGATTGCAGAATAATATGAGCCTCATCATTTGTCTTTACGTCTAAAATAATTCCGCTTTCCTTTAATAAATTTTTCATTCTATCCGAAAGATAGCTGATAGTAGTGGATATATAAACCGGGAAATACCAACAATACCCCAACGCCAATATAATGCAAATCAATCCTATTATAACCATAGCGTTTTTAAACTTGGCAGAATCATGTTTTGTTAAATCGGTTTTACGCACCACCGCCTGCATGTTCACATCATAAATATTACTAATGGATTGCTTTAATTTTTCATTGGCTGCCATGAAGTCATTAAACATTAGTTTCCCACTTGATCTATTTTTCATCTGCAGACATAGCTTCAAATATGTCGCATAGTTTTGGTTGAGTCCCTCGACATATTCTTTCTCGTGTATCTCCGTTATGTTATTATTTTCCTTTTTCAGATTGCTCTCAAATAAATCTTTTCCTGTTTCAAAAAGATTTCGGCGATAGGCAGACATATTCACCACATTATTTGTATTATACATGATACTGCTTATTGAAGTCTTCATGTCATCAAGACCGGATAGCATATTGTTGGCATAAACAATGGAATCGTAGTTATCTTTGAGAATATTTTCAGATTCCTGACTCAATCTCCCAACATAATAGGAGCAGAAACCTACGAGAGTAAAAATAATCAGGAACAGAAATCCTAATCCCCATGAAAGTTTTGTCTTCAGAGTCATATTACCTCCAAATAAAATAAATTCAGGATTTTATTACAGGATCAATCATGTAATTCATCATGATTGATTCCAATTTATATAACTATGAACAACTTTGAATAAATATATCATATGTAAAATTATAATTCTGCCATTTTATTTATCAATAACAATACGCTTTTTGCGCTGGAATTTATTAAGTTATTTCTGCTACTTGGAAGCCCTTTGAGTCGTGAATATCAGATTATTATGATAATGAAGATGACCAATAACTATGTTGAATATTTATTGACCTGCCCCAAATACTTGTACCACATGTTAAGTTAGAATTCTGCCATTTTTTATTTCTCAATTCAGGTACGCCTCTGGCGCTGGAGAACGATAATTCAAGGAACTATGTGGCCTGAATGTGTTGTATTCCATGCGCCATTTTTCAATTAACGTTTTCGCTTCTTTCAAAGTATAGAATATTTCTCAGACAAAATTATTTCCTAACTATTAAGCAATACTATTATTAAAAGTTAAAATTATGATATATATGATCTATAAAATAAAGAGGACAAGTCCATGACTGATTATATAGAAAAAGCGTTGGAAAGTGATTATAGAGATTTCATTAAATCCTTAATTAAAATAGTTGGGAATGAAATTGATAAAAAAAAGATTCCATTGAGAGATGCTGCGGACTTAATTATTCGAGATGTTTTTTATGAGATGAGAGGAGATAAATCATCTTTGGATAAATTGATGTTAATTGCTAATAAAGTGTTTGATCCACCATGTCTAGATGATATGGAATTAGAAGAACGTACGGTTGATAAGGTTGTTGAGGAAATTAGAAGTAATGAATTATACATGTCACAAAAAACCAGAACATTACCCAGACCGGGCAGGATTTAAGAGGAACTGGATTCGATTTCAAATATGTCTTCTTAAATTGTGATGACAAACCCATTGATGTAGAAACACTGCGCAAGACAGCGTGGACAGCTGGTTTAAAAGCTTCTAAAGTTGAGTATCGACCAATGATCCAAACTCGTCATACGTTTGCTACCTCAATGATTACAGCCTGAGAAAATATTGGCTGGGTTCAAAAGATGATGGGGCACTCTTCATTAAAGATGATTGTTGAGAAATATTATGCTTTCATTCCCAACATGACCCATAATGACGGATCGCTTTTTGTGAAAGAGTATGAACATAGAGCTGAAAAAAGGACCCCAAAAGGACCCCAAGCGGCTCTATAAAAACGTAAGTAATTGAATTTATTATACTTTACTGGTGGAGGCGGCGGGAGTCGAACCCGTGTCCCACAACCTAACTGCATGATTTAACTATCTCCGAAAAATAGTTGATACTGACCTGATACAAAACAAGTCGAAGTCATTATGAAAAATTTAGTTTTGGAAGGTCATAAATTAATGAACGGTATACCTCTCTCTT
>CAVQCU010000099.1:0-10121 GCA_963710995.1 uncultured delta proteobacterium | reverse complement strand
GGTCCGGTTGTTAGAGACAACAAACACATACAGCTTATCTTGATATGAATTTAAAATTGCGTCAACCTCATTTCTATTATAGTAAGTTTTGCCTTTTGCAGGCTGACGCTTGGGAATCCAGCGCCGTTGATGCTTTACTTCCAAGGCATGCGTTACGCTATCCCAGTCAATAGTCCCCATTTCTGTTCTAATATTTTTCCTAATGAAATAATAACACGCTGGAGCGTGCTTTAAGATCCACGAACTATTAAATGTTTCTGGACATTTTTGGGATAATAACGAATTTATAAGAGTTATTACGATCTCGAAATTGATTTTCTTCATGAAGAACCTTTTTTGAACATATCCCGACTTTTCAATAATTCTTTGTTCACTAAATTGAAAATTATTATCAATGTGGAAAATGGGCTTCGTATACCGGAATATATCAAAATCCACTTGAACATTTCTCAACTTCACCAATGAAAAAAAACTGATCCATGTTTCAAATTCTTTGAATACTTTTTTATATGATCATCATTCATAATTGACTTTATGATTTTATATAGCAAGCCTTCCCGTTTTTTATAATTGTCAAAAATTTCTTTCGCGTTATTAAAAATTTCCGCCCAGGAATCCATGCCTTTCTCCTGACGAATATAGTCAGCAATAATTGCCAAATTCATAATAAGCAGGTTCCTTAATGATTTAATATCGCCTTCCATTTTTTGTAAATCTATGGTTGTTTTTTCTTTGTCTTCCTGTTCAACCCCAATACCTACTAGTGTTTCAACCATTGAATTTTCGATCCACTGTAGCTACCTTTACGTGGGATTATAGACTGCTGTCCTTGATCTCCAGAGGTACGCATCACATGATATAGTAGTGTATAATAATTTATAGGGAGGTAAGGCAGCGGATCATCTCAATCAGACGGCTTTTGGTTCCCATAAACGGCTTTAAACGGACTTGAAATCATGTAAAATCAGGTGGAATACGCTCTTTATCGCCCTCTCACGCCGGAAACTGGGGTTCAACTCCCCGTGGGACTACCAAAATAAAATCTAATACTTATAAAGCATCGGTTCATATAATTATTTTTTTAAAATCCAACTAAAAAATCGGCGGCCTTGCAGATAGCATTTTCTATTATGGCGTGGGGGTTGAAGTTCTCCCCGCCACCCAACTCGCCAATGAAACAAAAAACTGAATATATTGTTGATAACAATCGGTAAACAGTATCTTCGGTCGTCACTATTTCATTGACATTCAATACCGTTCTTCTTATACTCCCTTCCATCATAAGTAGTGTTTTATCAAATATCAAACAAAGAGGCAGGAATTATGAAATCAATAAACAAGACGAAAAAACAGCTCATCGACGAATTGGAAGCCCTGCAGAAAAGGGTTTCAGAACTCGAAGCTTTTGAAATTGGTCTAAAGGCAGTAAGGCAAGAATTTGGTAAAAGAGTAGGGGAATATTTCCCACAAATGCAACACATGGAAGATGCCATTTACGTTATTTTTGATCGAAAGTATGAATTCGTCAATGATAAATTTGCCGCTATGTTTGGTTATTTGCCGGAAGAGATTTGCAACCCGGCATTTGATACGATGACGTTGATCGCTCCGGAAAGTCGCCGTTTTATCAGGGATAGATACAAGCATGGTTCTCATGGTGAATTTATGGTTGATCAGTACGAGTTTACCGCTCTAAATAAAGATGGCGTAAAAATGGATTGTGAAACGTTTGTCTTGTTTGTTCCATATAAATGGGGGGTTGCCATTCACGGGATGCTCCGGAATATAACTGTACGCAAGCGCATCGATGAAGAACTGCAGAGAAGTCGTAGTGACTTGCAGGTTGTATTGAATTCCATACCAACAAGCATTTTTTATCAGGACAAGAATCATCGATTTATCCAGGTAAATAAGGCATTCTGTAAATTCCTTGGATTTTCGATGGAACAAATCATAGGAAAGACATTAGCCGATCTTTTCCCAAATTTACCGGTAGAGCAACTTTCTCCTCTTTTTGAAATCAATAATCAAGTCATGAACTCTGGACTTTCGAACCGAGGATTTATTGAAATTTTTCCATCTGCTCGAGGAAAACGATGGATTCAAAACGACCGGATTCCATATCTCGACGAGTTGGGGGATATCATTGGTGTAATCTGTCTAGCTATTGATATCAACGAATTAAGAGATACGGAAGATAAACTACGTTACCTAAGCTTTTACGACGTATTAACCGGTCTTTATAACCGGGCCTATTTCGAAGACGAAATATCTAGATTGGAAAACAGCAGGCAATTTCCGATTACTTTTATCAACATTAAGATAGAAGACTTAAAATCTGTTAATGATCGTCACGGTATCGATACAGGAAACAATTTGTTACAACAAACAGCAAAAATTTTGAAAATATTCCGCAATGAAGATGTTGTCGCTAGAATTAGTGGCGATAAATTTGCAGCTCTCCTGCCCCTTTCGGATAAGTCTATCGGAGAAAATGCTCTTGTCCGGCTTAAGGAATCCCTTGCTTTACACAATAAAAATCACACTGGGACACCACCATTGAAATTGTCATTTAGTGCTGAAACGGTCACTCAACCCCAAGATATGCGTCACATCTTAAGTTAAAATTTTGATAGCTAAAAAAGGGGGGGGGTAACATGTTAAGAAGCTGCGGTTTTGCCGTAGGAATTTCCAGCCGGCTCTTTGTCGCGTCCTTTTGCCGCGATTATAAGTTTTGCGCTGGGAGCTTCTTTACGGGCGTATCTGATAAGAATGCGTATCAAACCCTTAAGAAACCTGCCTTTTTCCGATTCATCGAACAAGAAGTCTATAGCTGCTCTAAGCGTAAACGGTTTTTTTCTATATGGTCTCTCTGATATCAGCGCATCCAGAGTATCGACTATACCTATCAGATGAGAATATTTATTGAGCCCCTTTATCCCCAGTGGGTAACCCGAGCCATCAAGCCTCTCATGATGCTGGAACGAAGAGAAGTCATATTTCTTATGGTCCTTGCCGAAATAATAATGCAAAAGGATATATCCTATCAATGGATGAGTGTGTAATATGCGGTGTTCTTCTCTTGTAAGCGGCGAACGCTTATTCAGGATGCGCAGCGGTATGCGCGATTTACCGAGATCGTGAAAAAGACTCAGACGAATGGCCATATCCGGGGAATATTTATTTTTTAGTGAATTGTCCAAGGATATCTTGGCAGCAAGGATGGCAATTATCAGGATATGGTGATATGTATACGGCGATATCTTTTTCATATGCGCGAGTTCGGACAATACTTTTTCGGGCATGGTTACGTGGCGCATATAACTAATTATCTTCAGGTTAGTTTCTGGCGGGCAGAAGATATTTGAATACCGCTTATCTTTGAAAGCCTGGATCAGGTTATTCATTAGCTGGGTGTCTTTTATTTGGACATAGCGGATATGCTCAGATAAACCGGCGATGTTCTTTAGCGTCCCTCTATCGATGAGATCTCCAGCTTTTATGAGCAGCTTTTTATCAAAACTATATAGATCGTTTTCAAGCTGCATATGAATCACCTTGAGACACATTATATTTTATTTACCACCGTTATGACAAGAGTTTACTTTGGGATACCTAATTTTTCCATTAAATCATATAAAGTAGGACGGCTGATTCCAAGCTCCGATGCTGCTTTAGTTAGATTATTTTCATTTCGCGCTATGGCCTTTAAAATGAGTCCCTTTTCCAATATTTCGCGGGCATCTTTGAGCATGATAAACTCTTTCTTGCCTACAACTGCCTTCATTTCTAAGTCTTCCAGTGTAATTTTTTTGCCTTCAGACATAATCACAGCTCGTTTTATCCGGTTCTCCAATTCCCGGACATTTCCAGGCCAGGAGTAGCTCTCAATGGCTTCAATAGCCTCACTGCTGAATCCTTTAATTTTTTTTCTGGTTTCACTTGTATATCGATCTAGAAAAGTTTTAGCCAAGAGGACGACATCCGCATTTCTTTCCCGCAATGTCGGAAGAGAAATATTTATGACGCTTAGACGATAATATAAATCGTCCCGGAAAGTTGCATTTTTCATTGCTTCTTCAAGATCACGATTGGTAGCCGCCAAAACTCGAGTATCCACCTCTATTTGTTCTCTGCCCCCTACACGTTCTATGGTTTTTTCTTGAAGAAAACGAAGAAGTTTTGTTTGAAGAATCAGCGGAAGATCACCAATTTCATCAAGGAAAAGAGTTCCTTCTTCAGCCATTTCAAATCTTCCTTTACGCTGAGCATGCGCGCCAGTGAAAGTTCCTTTCTCATGTCCAAAAAGTTCACTTTCAATAAGATTTTCAGGAATGGCGCTGCAATTTATAGGAATAAAAGGCTTGGACTCGCGGATACTCAGCCGGTGAATGGCACGGGCAACCAGTTCTTTGCCGGTACCGCTTTCGCCCCTTATTAAAACGGGCGCGTCGGTTGTCGCTACTTTGCGAATGGTGGAAAAGACATCCTGCATTTGGGTGGAAGTCCCAATCATGCCTTCAAAAGTGTCGCCGCTCAAACGATGCCGCATCTCACGTTGCTCATGCTCCAGTTGAGAAACATGGAATGCCCGCCGCAGCACAACTTTCAGTTCGTCTAATTGAATTGGTTTGTAAAAAAAGTCGTATGCGCCTTTTTCGACAGCGCGCAGTGCATGCTCTTTTTCACCGCGTCCGGTTATGATAATCACTTTTGTGTGGCTATAGTTATCAAGGATATGGTCGAGGATAGCGAAACCTTCTTCAACACCGGCTGGATTTGGCGGCAGCCCCAGATCCAGGGTGACTACTGCCGGTTGCTCTTTGTTTATAATGGCTATGGCGCTTTGCCGGTCTTCAGCCAGATAAACATTATAGTCCGCTGTTAACGCCCATTTCATCTGAGTGCGCAGATCTTCATCATCATCAACGATTAATAGTTTTTGTTTTCGCAAGCAATACCTCTGTTTACCTGTCACGTGCCACTATAATTTTTTCACCGGCAGCAGTATTTTGAATGCGCTTCCCTTGCCTTCCTCGCTTTCCACGTTTAGTTTACCGCCATGCGCATCTATAATAGTTTTACAATGATAAAGACCAATGCCCATCCCCTGTTTTTTTGTTGTCTGAAAAGGACGGAAAAGATTCCTCTCCATAAATTCTTTAGAAATTCCACAGCCGGTATCGCTTACGGAAATTTCCACCCAGTTATCCTGAGAACTTGTAGCAACAGAAATTTGGCCATCATTTCCAATTGCATCGTATGCGTTCATGAGCAGATTTTCAAGAACTTTGTGCATTTGTTCCTGATCTATGGGAAGCAGAGGCATGTTCTGGTCGAAATTCTGACGTACCTGAGCCTTTACATATTCTTTCGCATCATAGATAGCTGCGGTTATCAGGTCATTTATATTTGTTTCGCGAAAGGAAAGATCAATTTTCTGGCTTAAGAGAGACAGGCGGCTGCTCATCTTGTTAATTTTGGATACACTCTGAGAAATAGTTTTCAGCGCGTCTGTGCGGAATTCCGGGTTATCCATATGCAGAGGCAGATTTTGCGTCACCAGAGAAAGTTTTGACGCCAGATTTTTCAAATCGTGCATAAAAAAAGCAGACATGGTCTGAAACGCCTCCAGTTCCTTGGTCTGGCGCAGACGTTCGGAAAGTCTCATGCCCAATAAAGCGGCCGCGGCTTGACCGGAAATAGTTTTAATCAGTTCCGATTCTTCAAAGGTAAGCGGTTCGTAAAATACTTTTTCGCTTAAGGTCATTATTCCAATGAGCTGTCCGGCGGCATTAAGAGGAACGCAGTAGCGAATGCGCGATTCCTTGGTTTCCAATTCATAGGTATGGGCCAAATCAGCAACCCAGTCATCTTCGCGCCCTTTCAAATCAAGCGGCATGTTTTGATTGGTCATGGCGCGGATCATCCCCGTTCCGCCTTCTTTGAAAAAGTGCATTTCTTCGATCTGGTCTGCGGTAAACACCGTTGACCCGCCAAAAGATAATTGCTCCTGCTTTTCGTCAACAAGCCAGATGCTGACGGAAAGAATCCCCAGTGTATCCGACACCATCTTGACGATAATATTACATAACTCGTTAGTTTTTGTTACAGAGGCGGTTCTCTGGGTGAAGTCTTCCCATATTTTTTGATAATCGTATTGCGGACGCTTTAAATGCCGGCTGATGAAACGTTTTCGTTTTGTTCGCAGCCGGTCGGAAAGCAGAAAAGTGGCCAATCCAATTATTACAATAAAAGTCAGGAAGATAGCCAGGTTGATATTTCTGATCCATTCGAAATGCAGCGAAATCCAAGCAATCATTCCCACTGATATAAAATATGCGCCAACAATCAGGATGGTGAAGGAAGTATAAAGAAACTGGTGTGAAAGCTGAAGGCTGACATTCAGCGGCTTGCCGCGAAATAGCGACCGGAAAATAAAAAAGTTGGCTATCAGAAGAGCGCCCAGATCAACTAAATAAAGACCTGTGTCCACGCCGTTGAAGAGGACAACTTGACTGTCCGTAAAAAGCCGTATTCCGAAAATGCTGCCTATACCCAGAAACATGAATTTGGTCTGCCAGCGAATGTGCCCGGTAGAATGACGGAAAGTTCTTTCCAGATTCATGAGAATGGCTATGGATATTATAATAGAGATGATGTGCCACAGATAACCGGACCATCCTATCCGGATAAACAGAGTTGACGAATTTTGCGGCGCCAGAACTAAAGAAATAAAGTCATTATTAAAAATAGTAATCAGGGAAAGCGGCGCAACAACTGCCAGCAGCAAAACCCACTTCCATTTAGATATTTGTTCGGAATAGTTAGCACGGGCAAAGCTGATGCTGAAGAACAGCCAGGCAGCCGACACAAGAGAGGCTACAATAAACCGCAACCGCTGCCAGAAAAGGAATCCCGAAAGTGAGTCTGACTGATAAACAAGACCAGTGAGTGCGGCCTCCAGAGATATAAGCAACATGCCGAAGGCAAATATACCCTGAACAAAAGAACGCGGACCGCGGTAAATGCCAATGGCAATCACTACAATAGTTACGCCCGCTGCCGCAAATGAAAGCTCAACATTAAAAGGCATGATTCATCCGTAACATCTTTTTTTCTGTTTAACTATTAACTTTAATATTAACTGTAAATCGAAAACCGGCCATCCTCTATCAGTAAATCAGATTACTTCTTTTCTGATCTTCTTAAAAAAAACAGTATCGGAGCCAACAACAGCAACGCCACAATAAAAAAAGGTATGCCGCCTTCTCTGTGCAGAGAACTTTCAAGAATTCGCGGATCAACATAATTTCCTAATAGTGAAAGCGTTAAAATCCGAATGCCATTTTTTAACATGGCAACCAATACTGCGCAGACAACAAGAAAAATTATTTTCCAGTAAGATTTCAGAAACATATAACCGGCCAAAATGGCGACAATAAAAATAGCCATGCCTGACCGGATGCCACTGCATTGTTTAGCCACTTCGACACTGATATTTGGTAATTGAAAGACAAAGCCATCTCTTACAAACGGCACTCCCGAGGCCAGAAATAACAGATTTACGAACTCCGTGGAACCGACCTGTAAAAAATGGATGATATTATCCATGAGAGCCGTGGGGATCGGAACAGTAAAAATCAAAAAGAGAAGAGGAAACAAAGCGCTTCGATATGCCTGCATACCGTAAAGAAGAATAAAAGCTCCGTTTATAAAAATGAAGATAGAAAAGGCGATTAGAGACGCGTAATTGTTTTGATCCAGCGGCGCACCCCACAGAAATCCTCCCAGAAACAGAGCAATGCCCAGAAGCAAAACGGGAATTCCCACGATAAATAAATAACTTACTTTTGCAAAAATTTCTTCGCGGTTGATGTAAACCAGATAAATGCTCACTAGAGGAATAAGTGCGATATGAGAATAATATTCGCTTTTATTTGAGGAATAAAGCGCTTTGATCGGCATATAAGCCATGATCAATGCCAAAGCCACAAAAAGAAGAAAAACAATATTTCTAGTGTTAAGATGCTCCTTGATTTTTTCAGCCAGAGAATTTTCGCTCATATTCACCTTTAATAATATTTTGACAATCTTATTGTGAAACTTCAATTTAATGAAACTCAGATATTACAAGCACAGCGAAGTAATATCTGTAAGTTAATGAGTCCCAAGTTTCAGAAGCGAATAACCTAAAGGTCACTATAGGCGCACTGAAATTTGTAGGATGAATTATCCCACGTGCAAAGCTAAGTGGGACTAAATATGATACGCAACCGCTTGCTTTGGGGTTCATACCAATGATTAATATATTAGACAGAAAAATGCGAACATTTTTTTAATAGTTGATTATTTGATTTTGTTTCCATTTTGTCAATTATAAGGAATGTAAATTCTTATAATATCATAATTACGAGGAACGCAGGAATATTGCGGTTTGGTTTTTTGCTCCGCCTCTTGGTCCTTGAACCTTGTCCCTTTTTGTCCCCCGCTGGCGCGAAGTCGGGAGTATTTCCGAGAAGCAGGGGGGGACCTTATCTCCGTGGAATCTCCCGTCTTCAGCCTGGGGAGGAATGCGGTGTAACCCGCGGGAGGTCGCGTTATTGTAGGGAGCCTCCAGCTGTCGGAGGGGGCTCCACTCACGGGTATAATCCCAAAAAAATCTTTAGAACCAGATTCCGCAGCAAGCACTTCTTTCTTGTAATGTTGTTTTTCCTGTTTTAACAAAAGAAACGTTAGAAACGTTCTTTTAACGAATAAAGTAATTCCTTTTACTTAAGGGGGAAGTCACAGCTTTAAACAATTTCAGCATTAAAAAAGCCTCAGTTGCGAATAGGTAATCTTTCGCCTGAGGCTTTTTCTATTTGAGGAGAACGAGGGATAACAAAATAAATGGCGGATAGGGTCGTACGCCCGGCAAGACGGTAATCCTGAACTACTTTCCGCCATTCAACTTAATCAGGGATACAACAGGAGGTATCGGAAATGAATAAATCAACAATTAAGGCACAACTTGAAGAATGTCGACAGTTTTATTTCGATGAATATGTAAAAGAAATGTTAGACGAATTCAGCATCGATTGTAACGATGAAAAAGAAAATATTAAACACGAACATTATATTCTTAGGTGCATATATAACATCAGCACTCCCTTAGAGCGGACATGGCTTAAAAGTAAATATCCCGAAGTAACAAGATGGCACATGGAAAAGTTTCCGACGCGTTGGATGACGAATAATCAGAAAAAACCCGAGGTAATTGAATGTCGCCCTGCTTTTATCCCAATAGTGAATTATCTCTTTCATCATAATCAATCCTGGCGTGGATCGCATCATGACGAAAGAATAAATATGATGAATAAGGCTGACAAAATTACTGGTGAAAAACGATATAAGAAATCTGGGCATGAATATGTTTACTCTACTTTTATCACCGGCAAAGCTTTCTATAGAGGGATTATCAAAGCGACAGGCTTCTCTAAAATTCTTATCCAAATTTACCTTAAAGCCTTTGTTATAATTGGTTGTCTAAAGGAACTTTATAAAGGTAAGGGTGGCAAGGGTATTTTATATGCAGATGGATATTATGTGCCAGCCTAGATAATAAATTCAGAAAAATATCGTTCTTGATAAAATCATCAGAAATGATATCAGGTTTAACAAGACTCCCAAAGTTGACAAAAAAATATCATGCAATAAAAAGAGTAAAGCGGCATGCTTAAGACTGCATGCGGAACAGTTTTATTTTATGCTACGTAGCATCAACGAATCATCATTACTATACTTTGAACAAATAAGATCAAGGAAAGATGATGAATCAGCTTTTCCTTCTTTTTGCGAAAAGTATAGTAATGTAGATCAGGTCAGGATATGAACCGAATCAGTTTATATTACTGTACCTGGATACAGGGACTATATATGTAAACGATGTTTTTGTCCTTCATCTAAAACTATGCTAATTCAGTGGCAGAAAGGATTTGCTAAGGATACGATGCAATTTTATATTAAATCGCTTTTTGCGACAATAATTCAGACAAATATTTTATTCACTAATAAACTGTCCTTACCTATACTTGACTTTACAGACAGTGTCCAATTAAGTCTTGGATACGTTATTTCTT
>CAVQCU010000098.1:0-9459 GCA_963710995.1 uncultured delta proteobacterium | reverse complement strand
GATTTGGTAGTCATTAGATTTGAGGATTGCGGATGGAAAGAGAGTAACGATAGAGCTCAGCCACCGAGCGTAAGCAAGGATAATTTTATCCCGGTATAATGCGCTGTCATTCGTTTCATCTTCTGTGTTACTTTACTGTCTTTCTTTTCCCACAGGGCATTCAGCCAACTGTTAAAACGGTTTCTGTATTCCGGATCATCGGGATCCTGCCCGCGAAGGTTTTGATCTATCAGCAATACCTCTATCCTTACAATTATTCGGGATTTTATGCTGCAGAGAAACTCCCATACGTTCTCCACTCCGTCAGGATAAACGATGGTAACATCGATAACTTTTCGCATATTTTCACACATTGCTGAAAGAACAAACGAGATGCCGCCCGATCGCGGCTTAAGAAGGTGTTTGTACGGAGAGCTCTGTGCAGTATGTTTCCCGGAAGTAAAACGGGTCCCTTCAACGAAGTTCATGATCGAAGCGGGCCTGTCTTTAAATTTTGCACATGCCTTTCTCGTGGCTTCGATATCCCTGCCCTTGAGATGCGGCTTCTTTCTTAGAAGTTCAGCAGAGTACCGTTTCATAAAAGGATAATCAAGCGCCCACCAGGCAAGTCCCAGTATGGGCAACCATATCAGCTCCTTTTTCAGAAAATACTTAAGAAAGGGAATGCGGCCGTGAAATATTTTCTGAAGAACCATAATATCGACCCATGTCTGGTGGTTTGAAATTACGAGATACCACTCATCCAGTTTGAGTTCTTCAAGTCCCTCAACATCATATTCAATATTTTTAATGATTCCGATAAAGCCGTTGATGCAATAGATCCAGTTATAAGATAGAAAATTAAGTATTGTATCAAATAATCTCCGTGCTGAACGGAACGGCAATATAAGCTTGAATACAGCAGTTATATATATTGGAACGGCCCAGAATAAAGTATTTATAACCAGGAATATAACTCCAATTACACCGCGCAGGGATCTGGGCAGGAATATTAGCATCGCCTTTTCTCTTCGTTTTTCTTCATTTTAACTTAGAGCAGGATCGTATGTCAATTTCAGAAAAAAGCAAATGCTACATACAAGCTGAAATTCTCACTTTGAAATGGAATCAGGTTAATCTGCATGACGGTATTGTCCGACTTGAAGCAGGCGAGACGAAGAATAGTGAAGGAAGAACGCTCTACATGGAACCTGAACTTTGGGATTTGCTGAAACATCTTCATAAAAATCGAAGGATGGATTGTCTCTTTGTCTTTAATCGCAACGGAAAAAAGATTGGCAGCTTTTGTAAATCATGGAGAAGAGCGGTCACCGCTGTGGGAGTTCCAAATTTACTTTTTCATGATCTTCGGAGAAGTGCAATCAGGAATATGGTGAAGGCATGTATTCCTGAGAGAGTTGCAATGATGATTTCTGGACACAAAACACGAAGTGTCTTTGACCGTTATAATATCGTGTCTCAGGATGACTTGAAAGAGGCAGCCTTAAAACGCCAGCAATTTGCAGAAAAACAAGCAGAACAGTTACAATTTAGTTACAATCAGTCTAAAAATGAAAAAAGGCTTGTGACCTTGAATGTCGCAATCCCTTAATTTCATTTCGTGTCTGAGATCAGTTGAAACGACACTTTCCCTAGGGAAGGGGGACTTTCTATGACAATTCCCTCCACGGTAATTGTGCCTTTATCAATATATCGTACTATGTTCCGTTCATCCTCGATGAAATAATTTTGCTTTTGAATATCAAAGACACCAAGCACAAAAATAAAACTGATAATTAAAAAGAAGCTGGCGGTTGACCATTTATTTGTGAAACTCCAATTCCGAAAGCGAAGCGAACAGAAGTTCGTTAGTCGAATTATCCCGCATAAGCAGTGATATAATACCCCGCAGCTTTCTGCGGAATCTGTTTCCAAAGCTTGCTTCGGGGTTTTATACCCGTGATTTCTGATGGTTACAAAAAGAAAAAAAATTAAAGTGAGTACAGCCAATAATAAATAATAGGAAAAAGCGAAGAAGCTGCTGGCAATAATTCCAACGATTAAAGCGATTAAAAGATAAATTAATGGTCTGCGCATATTTTAAATATTTTTCTTTACATGGAAAATAATTCAAATTTATTAGCTAAAACTGCTAAAATATTATAATATGATTTAAAGTCTGTTTCGTCAAAAAGGAAATTTAATGCCTATACTGTATAGCGAAGCCGTAACAAAAGAAAAAAATACACGACGGTTGTTCGTTTTAATCATATCCAGAATTGTCATTGTAACGCTGTTACTCAGTATTACTATTTTTATCGATATTAAAAAACAAGCATTTAATATATCACAAATAACTCTTAACTTTATTTATTTCATCTCTGCCGCAATTTATTTCTTTTCAATTATTTATATTTTGCTTTTTAAATTCGTGAAAGATTTAAAACATAATATTAATTTACAGATTACCGTAGATGTTATTTTGATCACTTTTCTTATTGGCCTAACCGGCAATACCCAGATTGATTACTCTCTTTTTTATACGCTGGTAATAATTTATTCGGTAATCTTTCTTGGCCGCAGGGGAGGTTTGATTGTCGCTTCAGCTTCCAGCATATTTTACGGGTTATTATTGGACCTTGAATTTTACAAGTTAATGCCTTTCGTTTCTCTTATTCAACATGATTATGATCTTAACTCTACCAATGTATTAACAAACATTTTGGTACATATTGTATCGTTTTATGTTTTGGCTTTTTTAGCCAGTTTTGTTGTTGAGCAGGAAAAGAAGACAAGATTGTTATTAGAAAAAAAAGAATCGGAATTTAATCAACTGGATTTGCTTTTTCGCAGCATTGTTGAGTCGGTTGATACTGGCGTCATGACAATTGATTTGCAGAACATGATTAAGACTTTTAATCATGCGGCTGAAGAAATCACCGGATTTTCGCGAGCCAAAGTTCAGGATTGTAAAATTGAAGATGTATTTCCGGAATTTGTGCCCTTTTTGACTGTAGAGACGATTAAAGAACAAATCCAAAAACGATTGGAAGTTATAATTACAGGGAAAACGGGTAATAAAGTTAATCTGGGTTTGTCGATTTCTCTATTGATAGGCAAGAATGATAATCAAATCGGTAATATTTTAATTTTTCAAGATCTCACGAAAATCAAGGAGATGGAAAAGAAAATAGAAAAAAATAAGAACATGGCTTTAATTGGTGAACTGGCGGCGGGATGGGCCCATGAAGTGAGAAATCCCCTGGCAGCAATAACCGGTTCGATTGAACTTTTAAAACAAGGATTGAAGTTGGATGGAACTGATGAACGATTGATGCAAATAATTTTACGCGGTAAAGATCAATTAGATAGCTTTGCCCGCGATTTTCTTTTAATGGCACGTCCGGTTCCTGTGTCCAGAGAATTAGTCGATTTAAACGAAGTTGTCGAAGAAGTTTTGGAGCATATAAAATTAAACAAAGAATGGATAAGTACAATAAAAATCGTAAAAGCTTTTTCGAGCAAGGTCAAAGTTTTTGCCAATAAGGAACAGGTCAGGCAAATTATTAATAATATTGTGCTCAATGCAATCCAGTCCATGGAAGAAGGCGGTGTTTTATCTATTGAAACCAAAGGGGTAAAACTAGAGGATAAGAAAGAATATACCGAAATTAAAGTTTCGGATACCGGATGCGGTATTAAAGAAAATGATTTAAAGAAGATATTTGAACCTTTCTTCACGAAAAAAGAAAAAGGAACCGGTTTGGGATTGACGATTGTCAGTCACCTTGTTGATGGTTACAACGGAAAAATTAAAATAGAGAGTACTATAAATCAGGGTACAGGATGCTCTATATGGTTACCCTGCAAAAAAGAAGAACATATGTAAAGACGTTTATACGATTAATCGGCAGATGAAATTAAATGGAGTGAAAATATGGCAAAAATTTTGGTTCTTGATGACGATCAGGGCATGAGGGAATTCATGGAAATAATGTTGGTAAAAGAGGGCTACGATGTAACCAGTGTCGGAGAGCCGGCAAAAGCAATTGATCTGTGCCGCAAGACCGCATTTGACTTGGTTATCACCGATTTAAAAATGCCTAAAATTAACGGTATTGAATTTCTTAAAACCATTAAAGACCAAAGGCCGGAAACAATAGTTATTCTTATTACGGCTTATGCTTCAGGAGAAACAGCAATAGATGCGATGAAAGAAGGCGCTTATGACTATGTGGAAAAAGGCGGGAGCATTGAGGATCTCAAAAAAGTTGTGCGATCAGCATTACTGAAAAAAGGATTGGTGATTGAAAATCAGCCACTGAAAAAAGAAGCAAAGGCAAAGGGAATGGCAGAAAATTCATTTTGCGGTATGATTGGAACAAATAGGGAAATGCTTAAAATGTTTGCTACAATTAAAAAAGTGTCCGATACGCTGGCAAATATTTTAATTCTGGGAGAAAGCGGAACAGGCAAGGAACTTGTTGCCCGCGCTATTCATGAAAACTCTTCGCGTTCAAAAATGTCTTTTAATCCTATTAACAGCGGCGGAATACCGGAAAATCTTCTGGAGAGTGAGCTTTTTGGATACATGAAAGGTTCTTTTACGGGTGCTTATGCGGACCGGCCGGGAATTTTCGAAATGGCGCGCGGTGGTACGATATTCCTTGACGAAATCGGTGATTTGCCACCGATGCTGCAGGTCAAACTTTTGCGGGTAGTTCAGGAAAAAACTTTTCGACGCATTGGCGGCTCTGAAGACATCAAGGTTGATGTGCGTATAATTTCTGCGACTCATCAAGATCTAAAAGAAAAAGTCAAGAAGGGAGAATTTCGTGAAGATCTTTATTATCGGCTCAATGTTATTCCAATTTTTCTACCTCCGCTAAGGGAACGCAAAGAAGATATTCCATTACTTATTAATAATTTTATCGAGAAATATGCGCAAATGTTCGGTAAAGAAATCCGGACTATTTCTTCTTACGCGATGGAACTATTGATGAAGTATGATTTCCCGGGCAATATTCGCGAGTTGGAAAACATTATTGAACGCAGTGTTGCTATGGAGAGCTCTAATATAATCCTGCCGGAAAATTTAACATTATCGGCTGACACCGCTGCCGGTGTGCCGAGTTTTAATATTGAGATTACGGACAAGGGAATTGACTTGAGTGCGGAGTTGGAAAAAAGCGAAAAAATAATGATTGAAAAAGCTTTGCAAAGAACGAAAGGATCGAAAGCAAAAGCTGCCAAGCTCTTGAATGTAACATTTGATTCGTTACGCTACCGCATGCAAAAACTGAGCATGGAATAGTATAAACAAATTTAATGAGACTCAAGCTTCAGAAATAGAGTGCGCTGAAGCATGCAGGTCGAATGAATGAAACTCAAATATTATAAACGAAGTGCAGTAATATTTGTAAGTTAAATTCATCCCACGAAGCGGAGTATAATAGGCCCATGTTCTACTTTTTCCTTGACTTGTAGGGCATATTTGCTCTATATGCGACATACAAGAGGTGACAACGAAGATGTTAAAAATTTATTTTTTAAAACGGGCAGTCTTCTTTTATTTCTTTAGCTTTATTAACTTCAGGGTCTGCCTTAGAGAATCATGACCATTTGCAAAGGGAAATGAACCGTGGGCAGATAAATATCAGCTCACGGTTTTTTTTTGCCATGATTATGGCATGTTAGTGAATTAAAAAGATCAAAGGGGGAGGGGAAATGAACATGAGAAGTAGATTCTGGATTACAATTTTAGCGTCTGTTTTTCTGGTTGCCGGTGTTGGCAGTGTACAGGCCAAGACAATTAAAGTGGGAGCGGCAATCAACCTAACTGGCCCTGCATCAAGCTGGGGACAATTTCATGAAAAAGGTCAACGCGATTATTTCCGTTATGTAAACGAGATTAAGGGTGGTGTATTTGGCAACAAGATTGAAATGATTACAGTAGATACAGCCTATAGAGTACCTGAAGCACAAGCGGCAGTTAATAGATTCGTACTGCAGGATAAAGTAGATATGATTGCAACCTGGGGCGCGGGTGAAGGACTGGCCGCAAAACCCATTGTACAAAAATACAAAGTGCCGACAATAAACTATTCCACTAGCTGGGAAATATTGGAAAAACCAGTCGATTATATGTATTTGCCTTTTGGCAGTTACAAAATGGATTGTTATGCCGTCTTCGAATATATCAAAGCCATTCACAAAGGCAAAGAGGCTCCCAAAGTTGGTTTGTTGACCTACAATAACGCTTATGGTCGCTCTATTCATGCGCCGAGCAAGGAATACGCGGAAAAGCTGGAATCAACCTGGTAGCCGTGGAAGAATTCCCGCCAAAAACAGTTGATCTCAACACAGAGCTTCTTCGTTTACAGAAAGCCGGCGCGGAATACATCTTTATGCAGATGCTGCCTTCCGCAATCATCACAGCTTTCAAGAGCGCTGACCGTATAAATTACAGCCCTTTTTTCCTGGGAACATGGACGTCAACGGACCCCGATTTTTTCAAAATGGGCAAGGGTCTTATCCGCGACAGACTCGTAATCCAGTTTCCCGGAGGATTACCTGTTGATAAATCTAAAGGGATTGCCATAATGCAGGAGTTATGGAAACGTTATAAAACAGTGGATAAATTCGATGCTTCCTACTGGGAAGGTGTCGTTATCGGCATGATTATGGAGAAAGCCTTTATACGCGCATATAAAAAGAGCAAAGATATTAATCCGGAAACAGTCAATACTGCTTTGGAATCGTTTAAGAACGAAAGCTTCGATGGTTTAGTTCCGGCAATAACCTATACAAAAGATGATCACGGCGCATCTTTTACCGCGCGCATGGTCAAAGTAAAAGAAGATGGAACATTCGTACCTCTGACCAATTTTTATGTTCCGGGCAAAGATAAAATTAAACTGCTCAAGAAATAAGTGCCTATGTTATAAAATCAGCGTTGCCGGAAATTATAAAATTTCCGGCAACGCCTGTAAGCAAAGAGGTTTTAATGAAAGCTTTTCGCAGTCGGCCGTCAATAATGATCAACCGGCGGGAAAAAGATAAAAAAGCTGAACTGGAAATTAAAGGTTTACGGTTAAGCTTTGGCGGGGTTATTGCCGTCAAGGATGTTGACCTTAATGCTCATACCGGCGAATTGATGGCGATTATCGGTCCCAATGGTGCTGGCAAAACAAGCCTTCTTAATTGTATAACCGGCTTTTATCGCGCCCAGCAGGGCAAAATAATCTTCAATGGAAAAGACATTACTCATTTGCATACTCACGAACTTGTCGGTGTGGGCATTGGCAGAACTTTCCAAAATATAGAACTTTTTCCGGGGATGACAGTGCTTGCCAACATGACACTGGCCCGTCATATTCATTGCCAATACAGTTTTATCCGCTCCTGCCTTTTTTCGGGTGCTGTCCGAAAAGAAGAAATTCATCACAGACAAATTCTCGAAGAGATCATAGATTTTTTGGAGATGCAGTCCATTCGAAAAAAAACAGTTGGGTCTCTTCCTTATGGAATGATGAAAAGAGTTGAGCTTGGCAGGGCGCTGGCTCTGGAACCGCGCTTGCTTATTTTAGATGAGCCTTTTGCCGGCATGAACATGGAAGAAAAAGAAGACATGGTACGCTTTCTTCTGGAGTTGAATCAAAGATGGGGCCTCACGATTATTCTGGTTGAGCATGACATGTCTATCGTCATGAGTATCGCCCAGCGAATTATGGTTTTGAACTTCGGAGAAAAGCTGGGGGAAGGCAGCGCTGAAGAGATCAGTGCCAACCCGGATGTTATAAAGGCGTATCTTGGCGAGGCGGAAGCATTATAAATAATGAAGGCGTGATATTTTGGATAGAGAAGAGCAAAACAAACTCAGAAAAAGTAAAGTAACGCTGCCACAATTGTTAATGGAAAATGCCATTCGATATGGCGATACTAAAACGGCAATTCGGGAAAAAGCATACGGCATCTGGCAGAAATACACCTGGGCTGAATATTGCCGCTATATGCGGATCACGGCGGCGGGGTTTGCCGCGCTGAATCTGCAGCGTGGCGAAAATGTCTGTCTGATTGTTCATAATCACCCGGAATGGCTTTTTTCGGAACTTGCAGCACACTCTCTGGGTTCAACAACCCTTAATTTGTTTACTTCCTCCATCGCTGATGAGTTGGCTTTTTCCATAAAACGTATTAACTCGCCCGTCGTTGTCGTTCAGGATCAGGAGCAGGTTGATAAGCTTTTGGAGGTAAAAGATAAGCTGCCCCAGACAAAGAAAGTTGTATATATCGATCCCACGGGCATGACGTCTTACGAGAATGATCCCTGGCTGATTAGCTATGCTCATCTTTTAGAAATAGGTGAAAAGTTTAATTTAGAAAATCCTCATTTTATTGATGAGGAAGTAAATAAAGGTCGACCGGAAGATATAGCTGTAATGATTCAAACATCAGGAACTACGGGCGTTCCGAAGCTGGCCATGTTATCGCATCGCAATCTGACTGTTATGGCAACTCAATGGGTGGAAGAAGCAAAAATCAAACCGGGAGAAAACTGGTTGTCAATGTCTCCTCCGGCGTGGATTGTCGATCAAATGTGGGGAATGGGAGTGGCGCTCGAGAGCGCGATGATTATGAATTTTCCGGAAACAACGGAAACGGTTCTGGAAGATTTTCGGGACATAGGCCCTTCGATAATTATAACGGCATCACGCTTCTGGGAGGATATGGCTTCGAGCATTAGAGTCAAAATATCCGATGCCGGTTGGTTAAAGAAAAAATTATTTTATTGTGGTGAATCAACAGGTAAAGCGGTTGTAGAAAAACAATCACGCAATCAGACGATCCCGTTCTTCTTGCGGGTATTATATAAAGTTATGTCGGTGGTTGTTTACCGGCCTCTTTTGGATCGTCTGGGTTGCGCTCACTTTCACAGTGCTTTTACCGGCGGCCATCCCATCAGTCCGGATGTTATTCTTTTCTTCCGCGCTATTGGTTTGAATTTAAAGCAATGCTATGGCCTGACAGAGTCCGGGGGGATATTTCAAATCCAACCGGATAACGAAGTTAAACTGGAAACAGTCGGCAAACCGTTGCCCCTGACCGAAGTAAAGATAGCCGAGGATCAGGAAGTGCTGGTTAAATCCGAGGCCAATTTTTCCGGATACTACAACGACTACCAATCAACACAAGGCGCGTTTGAAAATGGATGGCTGAAAACCGGCGATGCCGGATATATCGATGGCGATGGTCATTTATTGATCATTGGCCGCAAGGAAGATATTATCCGCAATAAAAGCGGTGAGGCTTTTTCACCTGATTTTATTGAGACGCGTCTGAAATTCAGCCCCTATATTAAAGAAGCTGTTACCTTTGGCGAGGCGCGCCCTTACATCACAGCCATGATTAATATCGATTTGGGCAACGTCGGCAATTGGGCGGAAGAAAAAATGATCCCGTACACAACTTATATGGACC
>CAVQCU010000097.1:0-43466 GCA_963710995.1 uncultured delta proteobacterium | reverse complement strand
AAATGGAATCATGGGCGGCAAATATATTACCTGTGAAGGAATCAGCGATTTTCTTGCCTTCCCTGATTCTAATTGCTGCGGTTTCCAGAGACTCCCTTCAAGGCTCGCGTTGCGGATTAGGCCTGTAGAGAGGCGCAGGGATTCGATGAATTGACTCCCGCTTCCAGCATTAGTGCATGTGATGGAATAAAAAAATGCGACAACGGAAAGATCCACGACGACACTGCCAAACTCACGACGACGACGAACTCTCTGAAATTTTCCGGCAAAGCTCCCGCAAAGCCGGAAGAAAAAAAAAAAAAAAAAAAAAAAAAAAAAAAAAAAAAAAAAAAAAAAAAAAAAAAAAAAAAAAAAAAAAAAAAAAAAAAAAAAAAAAAAAAAAAAAAAAAAGAGAGAGAGAGAGAGAGAGAGAGAGAGAGAGAGAGAGAGAGAGAGAGAGAGAAAAAAAAAAAAAAAAAAAAAAAAAAAAAAAAAAAAAAAAAAAAAAAAAAAAAAAAAAAAAAAAAAAAAAAAAAAAAAAAAAAAAAAAAAAAAAAAAAAAAAAAAAAAAAAAAAAAAAAAAAAAACGGCTGCTTCCAGCGACATTGTTTTCAGGAACACTTCTCTTAAGTCATCCGTATAATCAAAGAGTTCAAAGATGGCGGTGCGCCCACGGTAACCGGTGCCGGCACATTGCGGACATCCCTCGCCTTTCATATAGGCCGGGCCGCCGGGGATGAGTTCGGCAAAGCGTTTCATGATTTCGAAAACGCCGTATTCCTGCAGAAGATATTCGGGAGGCGCATTGGGACGGCTGCAAAATGGACAGTTGCGTCTGGCGATCCGTTGGGCAATGAGACCCGTTACTGCGGCGTTGATGAGGTATCCTTCTATGCTCATTTCCATGAGGCGGAAGAGGCTGCTTGGAGCATCATTGGTATGAAGAGTGGAAAGAACAAAATGCCCGGTCAGCGCCGATTGAATGGATATCTCCGCCGTTTCCTTATCCCGGATTTCTCCCACCATGATAACATCGGGGTCATGGCGCAGGATGGACCGCAGGGCTCCTGCAAACGTTAGGCCGATTTCGCTTTTTACCTGAATTTGATTGATGCCCTGTAATTGATATTCTACGGGGTCTTCCGTGGTGATGATTTTTCTTTCATCGCTGTTTAAACGGGTCAGCATGGAATAAAGGGTTGTTGTTTTTCCCGAACCTGTCGGGCCTGTCACCAGCAGCATGCCGTGGGGACGCCGGATTACGTCGGTGATCATGCGCCGGTGATCCGCCTCCATTCCCAGATTTTCCAGATCGAAGCTGAGTTTTTCCCGGTAAAGAAGACGCAGGACAACTCCCTCGCCGGTGACTGTAGGAATCGTCGACACACGAATATCGAGCAGATGGGATGCAATCCTCGTGGAAAATTTGCCGTCCTGGGGGAGACGCTTTTCCGCAATATCCAGACCCGCTAGAAGCTTGACGCGGGATACGGCCGCCAGATAAAATTGCTCTTCGAGAACATCCTTCTCATGGAGGATGCCGTCGATCCGCAGTCTGACCCGGTAACGGTGTTCCGAGGATTCGATATGAATATCAGACGCCCGGAGCTCTACTGCCCGGCTCAAGAGATGATTGAGAAACTGGACGACCGGCGCTTCAAAGGCCATTTCTTTTAATTTTTCCGTATCCTGTTCGCCGTCAAGGGACACAAAGTCTCTGCCCGGTTCACCTCTGTAGCCTCGGATAAGTTCTTTAACGGTTCCTTCCGGCGCAAGAACCGGGACTATCTTCCAACCCGTCTTGTCCATGACATAATCAAAGACACTATGCTGAAAAGGGTCATCGGTAACGGCATAAAGAAGGCTGCGCTCATTGTCCGCCTTCAGGGGGAAAATCTGGTGACTAAAGAGGAAGTTAATATCCAGTCGTTCTTCCAGTAGCGGAAATATTTCGTCATCCTTAATATCTTCACCCTGATAAACGGTCAAATTCAAACCGGCGGCCAAAGCGTCGATAAGCTGCGCCTCGGTAATGGTTCCTAACCGCACCAGAACATGGCCGATATTACCTCCGAGTTCTTTATGAAGTTCACGAGCCTTCTCGAAACTTTCTGGCTTGATTGAGCAACGTTCTTTGAGTAGCTTCTCCAGCATGATTTTTCTCACCAGTTTTTGATTGATTTTTCCCCTAATGTTCCATCCGGCCCAAGGGAATAAAGATCGAAGGCTCCGTGCTCACCGGGCGCTTTAAAAATGTAATCCTGATCCCAGGGGTCCTTCGGCAGGGTTTGTTTGGAAAGATAAGGTCCCCGCCATTTAGGCTCTTTCGACTGGATTAATTCGTCCAGTTTTACCGGGTAGCGGTTCATATCGACTTTAAAGGACATGACTCCCGATGAAAGCATGTCTATCTGAGCCTTGGCAATTTCTTCCTTGGACCGCTCAAAGCGTCCCATTATATTGGGCGCGATGAGAGAGGCGATAAAGCCGATGATGATCACGACGACCAGAATTTCGATCAGTGTAAATCCGGCTTCTTTTTTTCGCATTTTGTTTTTCATAAAGGCACTCCTTTTAAAAGTTCATCCATTTAATTTCTTTTTTTAGTTCATCCGTAATCTTTGTGGCATCATCTGTTTTCGTCAGGATTGTCGGCGTCACTAAAATAAGCAATTCCGTCCTTTCATCTGTATTTTCCGTATCCTTAAAAAGATTGCCGATCAAAGGTATATCGCCCAATAAAGGCACCTTTCTCTCGATAACTCCTTTTTGTTCTTTCATCAGTCCGCCCAATGCCACTGTTTGTCCATGAGCAGCCACAACTGATGTACTGATCCGGCGTATATCAACGATTGGAGAATTGCCGACTCCGGTGGTCGGCGACAAATCCGAAACCTCCTGGGTCAGCTCAAGAGTGAGCAACCCTTCCGTATTGATCGTCGGTTTTACCTTAAGGATGATTCCCACGCTCCGATACTGGATCGACGTCTGGATAGTTGGATTGGTGGCGGTGGAAGAGGCCGTGGTTTGCTCGCCCGTGGCCACGGGCACATCCTGACCGATCTGGATAACCGCCTCATGGTTGTCCAAAACAGTCAGGCGGGGGGTTGAGAGAATGTTGGCTTTGTTTTTCGTAGCCAAGGCATTCAACATTGCTTTAAAATTCGCCGTAGAAGTGACATAGTTGAAAACCATGCCCAGGCTTCCCGCGGTGGTAGTATCTATGAGGTTTCCGAAGGTTCCTCCCGTAATCGGACCGCCGTTTATAGTATTATTGATATACCACTCAACGCCGTATTTGAGTTCATCCGTGAGGCTCAATTCAGCGATTGTCGCTTCAATCAGGACCTGCTTGGGTTGTGTATCAAGTTGACGCAGGAGCCCTAAGTGCTGCCGGTAAACGGTGGGTGAACATATCATGATGACAACATTCTTATTGTTGTCGGCCGCAATTTTTAGATTAGGAAGTGAGGCCGCATTGAAGGTTGAACCGGAAGAAGCTGTCTTTCCTGAAGCAGGCTGAGTGGTTGAGCCTCCCAATGTGCTCGCTGTTCCGGAATTGGCGGACGGTATCTGGAAGCCCTGGCCCGTCGTCTGATATGTTGCAGCAGATGATGAACTTGAGTTTGCATCTTTACTCGAAGCGGCATTATCGGAACGGGGAGCTATGCCGTAGAGCGCCAGCACTGAATTGACAATGTCCGAAGCCCGGGAAAACTGCGGGGCAAACGTGTAGGCCTTTTCATCCGATCCCGCCGCTTCCACTGTATCCAGTCTGTTTTTCCAATCCAGAATATATTTCATGGTTGTCTCATCCGGAGCGATAACGAGAACAGCATTCATCTGCCGGATAGCTATGAAAATCGGACCGGGTTCTTTCGGTGTCTTGGCCGCGGCAATTCCCAGGCCTTCCAGCATTTTTGTCAATTGGCCGATGAACTCGTCCGGCTCCCAATAGACGAGGCGGATAAAAAGAACTTTTTTCTCCTGAAGAGAAGGAACATCGAAGTAGTTAATAAAATCCACGATCTGCTGCATATTGACGCTGTTGCCTTGAAGAATTAAAACATTCTCCCGTGTATAGGGCTTGATCTGGACGTTACCTCTGGACAGATCGGTTATCAGGGCTTGAATATCCGCCGCACGTAGGAATCTCAGAGGAATAATTTGTAAAACATCTCCCCTGCTTTCGTCTATTTCACGACCGGACTGAATTTCCAAAGTCGGTTTGGGAGCAGATGGTTTCTGCATCACATGAAGGGCGCCTGCCTTTTCTTCCACAAAAAGATCATATTTTTCCAGAACACCGGTAACCATTTCGAGGGCCTTATCAGCAGGAAGAGGCTTCGGCGTGGAAAACGTTACAACCCGCTTGTCTTCCATCATGGCCTGATCCATGACAAAAGGAATCTTCAATGTTTCACCGATTACATAAATCACGAATTCCGGCAGCAGCATGCGATTGACATTGATCGATACCGGTCCTTCCGCCCCTTTCAATTTCTGCGCATTCAAAGGTTGCTTTGGAGGACGCTGTCTTACAGCGGCTTTCTGATCGTAAGTTTGTGTTTTGATTGTTTCCACAAGGTTTGTATTATCCAAATTATTGGATGCCGCAGCCTCTTCCACAGAGTTTTTTCTCTGCTGATCAATCGTGACGGGCTTGTAGGAAAAAGGGGCCGTTGCACAACCGGAAAGCATTAGAAAAATAATGATCCATATAATTTTCAGAACGTATCTTTTCATATTAATAACCTTTCAACTTTGAGTAATGACTCATCACTTGTTGCACATAATTTCTTGTTTCACGGATCGCCGGAATTTTTTTCCCGGCAATCACTCTTTCCAATCCGGCGTTATAAGCAGCCAGACTCAACTGAAGATCACCGTTGAGTGTATCGAGAAGTCTGCTTAGGTAAAGGACGCCGCCTTGGATATTCGACTCCGGTTCAAAAGGATCGGCAACGCCCAATTCTCTGGCCGTTTGCGGCATTAGCTGCATTAATCCCTGCGCCCCTTTGGGAGAAACGGCGCAGTTGTTAAAATTCGATTCAACTTTAATGACGGCCCGCACGATGTCCGGATCAACTGAATATTTTGTGCTGGCCTGAACGATCAGCGGTTCGTAATCGCGCATTTTCAGATCAGTCGAAAAAGTCCGCACCGAAGATACGCTTTTTTTCATCACCAGGGGAAATCGTACTTTTGTGCATCCAGCACCTGGTGTATTTGTATAATATTTTGTCCCCTCTTCATCATTGAAGGTGTAGACATCGGCGGCAAAAGCCGGAAAATGCATCTGCAACATCTCCAACAAACAGGCCAGTATAACCAGCCGCGAGATAAACTTTATCATTGTCCACCTCCCTGACCCTGCTTATCCACTTTGTGATTAGGAGATTTGGACCTCCTTCTTCCGGAAGCTGATGATTGAGATGGTTTATCCTTGGGAAGGGATTGAATAGTCTCAACCGGCTCTTTTAAAAGTGCTTGCGCATAAAGTGTCAAATCTTTTTTATCCTTTACGTTGGTTAATCTTACGGAACGGGAATCAATATGGTTAATAACTGAACCATCAGGAAGAGACCGGCCTGTCTCCAGAATGGTCAAATTGCCGGCCTGATCTTTAAATACAGCCTTTTTATCCGCGCCTTCCAAAATGCCGATAAGTAAGGTCTTACGATCTGAAAATTTCTTCATATCGCCTTGCCCGGATGAAGATGGAAGTGGAGCTCCATAAACACTGAACACTTTTCTCTCGTTTCCTTTCTTGAGCATGACTTCCCGGTTTTGCACCGTGGCAACCTGGAATCCGTCAATCATTTGCTGTCCCACGGCTGCTTTTGTGACAGCGCCTGTATATTCACGAAAAATGGCCTTCATCACCGATCCTTCCTGAACGATGCCAAGCAGAATATACGGATTATCAGGTATGGCAACAGTCTTAACGGCATCTTTATAGCTGCCGGATGAAGCAAATATATTTCTTCCTTCGATTGCTTTAACGCTGCTTCTTGGCGCAGTTTTCATCGCCTTCACCTCCGGCGGTGTTTTTACTTCTGCCAACACTGGCGCCTGATGGGGCACGGGCGCATTCTGATACTTGGGCATCCCCGCCAGAAAAAAAGCGGCAATGGCTGTCATAACAATAAAAACCATATCCTCAAGATAACAGGTCATCCTACTTCCATCCGAAAAGCATTCACTGTCACAAGAAAAGTCATTCCCTCACCACTTACAGAAATATCCATGACCTTGACTTGAAGAATCTTTTTATTTCCCTGAATGCTTTTTAACAATTTGATAAAAGATTCAGCATTGCCTGAAAGTCTGATCACAACCGGCACTTCGCTGATTTTTTCACTGCCGGCAACTTCAGGCATTTCGAATCCCAAAACATTCAACCCATTTTTTTCCGCATATTTCACAAGAGATGCCAGCGTTTCTGTCTGAATATCCGAAATACGCATATTGCGAGGATAAAGAGCAGAACGCATTTTATCTGGATCTTTCACATCCTCTGCATCGCGCGTCTGTCGCGCCTGCTGAAGAAGCCGTGATTTCAGTAAATAAGTCTCCTGCTGATCGGCAAAAATAGCCCGTCTATCCTTGATGGCCGCATGAAGCGGATAGATCAGGAAGCGCAGCAGGGCGAGGATGACAATAATGTACACTCCAATGGTTTTCACCCAATTATTACTGCTATCAGCGATTAATTCCTTCATGGCTTTATTTCCACCGATACAGCAAAGTTGTATATTCCCGAAGAGGTCTCTTTTATTGGCGATCCCTTCAGGTCCACCTTCCCTATTTTTTCGCTGCGGCTGAGTTTCTTAATGACCATCAGAGGATCACGAGCCGAGACCGTCAATTCCAGAATACCATTATTAAGAACCAGACTTTTTAAATAGCTTTCCTCGGGAAGCGCCGTAGCCAGAACATCCAGTATTTTCAGCGGCGGAACTGTTTCCTTCATTCTTGCCTCGAAATCCGTTATCGCTTCTTGTTCCCCTTGAAAAGCGCTGCCGGGGCTTAAAAGATTTATTTCCTTGTCGGCCGTCATGATTTTATTTTTTAAATTCAGCAAAGCTCTGTCATAATTATTAAGGGTCAAATAAAGCATCAGTCCATAGGCAAGAACAGTATAAATGGCAAAGCGAAGCAAAACTTCTCTACTGATTTTTAGAGGCCATATTCCATTTTTCTGGCGGAATGGTTTGATAGAGATCCCCTGAATCGCTTTCATAAAAGGTGGGCTATCGAATCTCTGAATATTCTTCACGCAGGAAATGAATGCTGACGGCAAATCTACCGACGTATCGCCATAGAACCTGATTTCCTTGATTAAAGAAGCGCTGTCAGCAATGCCTGTCAGGAACAGCTCCATATCCGCTTTAGAAAAACCGGCGGCCGGGTACGACGCTGCATCCATGAATCGTCCCTCTCCGCAGGCAATAACATGAATCATTGATCCGTATGGGTAGATGTAAATCCCGGACGGCGAAAAAAGAAAAGAAAGGTCTTCGGGAATGACATAATCAAAGGCAAAAGACTTTCTTAAAAGTTCAAGAGGCTCCCGTTCCCACGCCCAGACATCCAGGATGACGTGCGTGGGATATGTCTCCACAATTTTACAGTGAAAAGAGCAATTAACAATGGGGAAAAGGGCCGGCGCTTCCATCTCCACTGCTCGCAGGAGCTTATCCAACTTCATCGGAGGATATTGTTTCCTGATACGGATAACTTTACTTCTCCCTAAAATAAGAATCCGGCGTTGCATGCCCCCTGGGATGGGCTTAAGTCCATCCAGAAAACCGGAGTAAAGAAGCTCGGCTTGACCCTGACCGGCCATCTGGTAAATCTCCACTCCTTTTTCTCCTAAATATGCGGCCTGCAATTTAGACACCGGATTATTCCTCCCGCCAGTATTGAATAAAATAGGGATAGAAAATACCAGATCCTATCGACAGACCGGTGCTGATTTTATAGAAGCTCCGGGGACTGCCGGTGCGAACAATAATATCCAGATATGATGAAGGCATAAACCACCCCTCCGGTTGAGCCTGATAAAACATTTTACCCGTTAAGGCGACAAGTTCCGGCATGGTTGTTATTGCTTTTTTTGCGGCATAAGACTTGATCTTTGCCACCTTGCTGTCATCGATACTCAGAAACGCCTTCAATACGGAATCACCGGCCGTATTGGGATTAAAACCATTATTGGGCAGGATTGTCAGGAAAGGAGAAATCCGTTTATAAAGGTCCGCATCGACGCCTCGAATCAGCGTCAGTTCTTCCATGTACTGAAGATCATAATTCCGGGGCGTATAGGGAAAACCATGGCTTCTGTAATATGGCGCTTCCGCTCCGTTTACCCGGGCCAGATCATCCCGATCGATCCAGTCAAGAAAGCTATCCATAAATATTGCCGCCCTTGCAGGGTCTGTTTCATTACTGACCAGCTTTTGCAGGGCATCGGGGCTGAGTGTTGTCAGCGAAAACCGCCCGTTGCTATCCTGAGCCCTGATAAAGACTCCGTCGGAGATCATCACTTCCGATCCGTCAAGAGGTATTGATTTCAGATCAGTAATTCCACTTTGAGCGATCAAAATTTTATTCTCCGTCATCTGTCCTGTAAGTATAAGATAAATGAGCGTATCATAAGCTGAACGGGTTTTTATAATGGCCTCGGCCTTTTCCCGAAGACTCTCGGATGATCTAATATGCTCTTTGACCAGCCAGTTGAAACTCAGGCCAAGAGCAAGAATCACCGCCGCCAGAAGCGCGATCAGAATGGTTACGGAACCTCGTTCATTGTTCATATTTACTCGCATAGCTCCGCTTCATCTGAGAATTCACATGTATCGCATACATGAACATTTTTTTTTCACCGCCGCGTAAGTATTCAATACGAACCAACAACGGAAGCTGTCTAGTCTCCGCTCCTTCAAAAATCTTGCGCCACTTATGCTTTTCATCCCTAACATCGTATCCGTAAAATTCGAATGAAATCTTTTCGGCGCCGTCAAGGATTTTTACGGATTGGCCCCTTCGATAAGCGCCCGACGCGAAGTCATCCTCGAGTTCCCTGTAAGATTTGGCGTAAACGGGTAGTTCATAATAAACAAGCCTTTCTTTTCCGTCTTCCGTGCTTTCTTTTCTTATCCAAACCACAACGGGCAGATCCCCAGCAAAAGGCGCCAAGGTCACAAATGAGACTCCCTCCTGATTTCCCCTGAAATAGGGAAACCAGCCACTTGTGTTCGTATTCACATAATAATCAATGGTTGAATGAAAACTTTTATCTGTCCAGATATTCTGGGCGTAATCCCAGAAACAGAGCCCTTTTTCAACCAGTCCTTGATACTGCTTCAACCCTTGATTCAAGGCCATTCCTCCTAATAGAAGCATCGCTGAAAAAATCGCCATGGCCACAATGACCTCTATCAGAGTATAACCTGAAAGGGTGCGCCTCCTACCTCCAGTATAACGGACGGGAACGAAAAACATTTATATGATACTCCCTCATCGACCCTTTAAATTCCAAAAGAAAATCGACTCTATACAGAAAAAGATCATGCAAAAATTTTCTTTTGACCGCAACGCCGCCAAAAGAATTAGTTCCCGACCCGGCCTGATTATTTCGGGCAATTAGGTGCGCTTCCCATTTCATGATCACACCATCTCCCAAATCTTCTGTTCCTGATTGTCTTTCCAGTTCCATAATCTTCAGGAGACTTCCCGCCTGCAACAACTTTGCCGACAGAAGATTGACCCTGTTTACTCTCTCCATATGGTCGAATCCCATTCTGAAGAGATACATGGCTGACGCGATGCTCGCCGTCAGGATGAGGCCGGCTATTAATACCTCCAAGACAAGAAATCCCCGCGAATTTTCCCTTCTCATATCTCTCTTCTTTCAAAAGAAAGATCACCCAGCGGAGCTTTAATCACGAGGTTTTGAATCACGTCCCCCATGCCGAGCACGATGACCCCTCCGGACGATGTTCCATTCCGGAAAAAAACGATAGGTTCGGAAATATGGACATTTATCTCTCTGAATATTTTCTTTTCCCCGTCGACTGTCATATTTCCATCCTGCGAGGAAAGAACCTTCCTTTCACTATAAAGGAAAGCGTCACGCCGCAATTCGGAAACGTAAGCCATGACTTCCTGAGCTCGCAGAGAGGCCTTATAAGTTTCATACATGCCGTATGAAACCGGCAAGGCGACCGATAAGACCATCCCCACGAGAATGATCACAATGAGGAGCTCGATGATTGTAAATCCTTTATTTTTCAACATGTAATCCACACCTGTATCCGATACACGAGTGCTTTTAGACGTTTTTTGTTGCATTATTATGACAATAGGATGATATTTTTGTTAATTAATGACAACATCATAATATTATATGGTAATTACATAGACTTCTTGGGTTCAAGAAGGATTTCTTGTTATTGTCGGCGAATCAAGTAAATCAGAAGCAGCACGGGCAACAAATAATGTTTCGCCACAGCCTTTCACCGATGGTAGTACGCTAGAAGAGATTCACAAGCCAATCAGCGGATCAACTCGAGAATGCCGATTATAATGAGATAGATTGCAATAAAAAAATTTAATATTGGAAGATTATCCCTATTGCCCGACTTCATGGTTTTTTTCCTTCGCAAGAATAGTATGTACATTGAATCGCCAACTCAAGGTGATCACCCCACCTTGTCTCTGGCGTTCCTTTAAGAAATTACCGAATCCACTAATTTTTATGTTACAGTAATTCATTCATTCCTCTCATAATAAAAAACCCGAACCGAACATTGGATTATTCCGCTATCGATCCGGGTTTTCTGATCCCTAACTAAGGTCAGCAAAATGCCCGTCAATAACTATAAATTACATGTGAATTCTCCCTTATCTATCAGCGACGTGCTGTAGTGTGTCTGATATAGGTTGGATTAGGTAAAGGCTAGATTTTCTCTCTAAGCACATGGATTTCTATTAGTGAGGTAGTAACCCTGCTTTTTCCCGCATAAAAGAAGGAAGCCATCCATAAAGCCATCAGGAAAATCAATACAGCAGGATTCCATATGGTTGCCAATCCTAGCGCTAAATCCGGCATGCCCGCCAGCGTCTTATTAAATATATACGCAATAAATAAACCATATAAACAGGCAATCGAAGCCATTATCTGGTAGATGGATATTTTTCCTTCCCCGCGGTAATCAGAGCGCATAAATTCAGATAATGCCCGCCAGAGTTGTGTTACAATCAACGTCAAAACAAAAGCAGCAGTCGTAAAACCTTTGAGAAAAAAATAGCAGCCGATAAGGCCTGCTAAACTGTAAATTACGGCTGTCAATGCCTGAACGGGAATGACTCGCTGGCCATCAAGTTCATGAGCATAAGCGATTTTCTTTGTCTTGCCGCTGAAAATAAAATTATGTTTTTGAAATATCTTCTTAATCAAAGGAGAACACTTTGCCAGAGGTTTTCCGTAGCAGCAGCCGAAGCTGATACAGGCCAGTCTGCCTATTCCTTCGCCCAATGTATATGCAATTGACATGGCGGCCAAAGTATTTATGGGGGAAATGTTGAAACCCAGCAATTTGCCTGCTGTTATATTGGTCAATGAAATGATCCACGGAGCGGCAACGATCCCAATAAATGATGCGCCGCCAACAGTAAAAGTGTTCTGTTTTTTCTCAATCAAAAAAGCCATCATTTTTGCCGCAGGCAGGCAGATTGCGAGGAGCAGAGTCAACAAAGATAAACCGGCAATAAGCGGTGTGGATAATGAGCCTATAAGAATAAGAAACATGCAGACGGCAAATACTATGGCTGCTGCGTTAAAAAAACCATACCAGGTCAGATTCCATCCCTGCCAGCTTCCGTCTTTCAGCTTTAGGTATGGAAGACAGCCTATTATTTGCCATCTTTCATCAGACAGAGTTTGAAATGCCCACCGGAAAATTAACATTAAGGCAAGAAACAGAATTGCTATAAAAATTTCATCAAGCATGGATGTATGAGATTCTGCCTACATATTGGCGTCTGTGTTTTTGTTTGTTATGCCGGGATTCAATTTCTTCCTGACATGTTACGCAAAGCTTGCTCATCGGTGCGGTCATCAGCCTTTTTTGCGATATTGGACGGCCGCAATGGTCGCAAATACCAAATAGTCCATAATCAATGCGCAGAATGGCTTCCTTTATATCCAGGATTAAATGCCATTCTTTATCCAAGCAATTAAGCTCAATATCTTTTCCTAACTCAACTGCGGCCTGATCGAAGAGATCAGCACATTTATCATTATTTATTTTGAGTTTGAGTTTTGCATGATTCGCTGACTGAAGTAAATCTTCCATTTTCTGAACCAGAAGATTACGAATATGAGCCATTTTATCTTTTTTCATGATGTCCTCCTTTTTATAAAAAAATATATTAGTTTAACATTTTCTGTGCATATGAGCTGCCAATGTATGACCTGACTCTGACGTCGGTTTCCACCAGCGATTTACCGAAACCCAGTGAAAAAATGCTTTGGGCGTCCGGATAAGTCATATTGGCGGCAATATCATCGGCAAACCTCACTCTGTCTTTCTGAAAGATAAGAACCACCGTGGAGCTGCCCGGGCGAAACAGACTCTTGGGCATACCTTTTTTGATAAACATTCCCGTTCCCACAGACAGCGGGTTTTCATATTCTTTTTCGCTGTAGCACTGGACGATGTCACCGATCATTAAGGCTACTACTTCAATCATGGCGACAATGCCCGCATGAGATCCTCCTTCTACATCAGTGTCAATGATGGTAACGATCCGCTTATTTTTGGAATAAGGAGTGACTACCGATACTACGGAGTTAGGATTGCAGGCATGGTAAGCACCGGATATCGGATAGAAGTCAATAACCCTACCGGCAACCGGTGTATGATTGTAATGATACTTTTCCGGTGTCAAACGGAAAATGGCAAAATCACCATCCTGAAAAGCAGCAAGCCATGTTCTTTTGTTGCGTCCAAGCATTTCTTCAAAGTCGAAAAATTTTCCTTTAATAAATATGCTTGATGTTTCGGCAAAAGATCCAAAGAGCATCCGGGAATCGGCAGGGGAAACAATTGCCCATGGATCATTAGGCATGGGGCGGCACTGCCAGTAACGAATTTTGCGCTCAAATATTTTCCTTAAAGTGTCCATTTTTTCCGGTGGATCAACACACTCTTCGTCATTGATATTCAGAATCGATTGGAGATTCAAATGGTCTTTCATTCTATCCGCCAGAATGCCGTAATAGTTTATGTAACTCAAAAAGCGGGATACTCTTGCACTGGTCAGTCTGCGGAAAAGCCAGGGCGACTGTTCACGGATATTTGAATATAAAAACTGAACAGCCTGATTTCCGTATAATGTTTCTGTATTAACTTGTCTTGTATTGCGTTCAATATATTGATGCTTCATGTTCCTCATTGTTTATTTCCCCCAAATGAGATTCCTGAAATTTAGAATAAAAATTATTTTTGTAATGTATGTAGGCCAGAATAAGATAGACAAGTTTTTCCAGAGTCTGTGGCATCGCTTTTTCCTGCATCACTTCACTTTGAGCGGTTTCCATAAATGAAGCCGGATTTTTTTCCTGCAGGATATTGTGCAATAAACTTTTCATTTCATGGCTGACATCGCTCACCGCTTGATCCAGTTTAATAATATCGTCGCGCAGAATATCAAATGATTCCCTTATATGCTGCTTGCGTAGCACCGTACGATAGTATTTTTCTGCCGCCAGATTAAATGTGCCAGCTGGAAGATTCATTGGTGATTTTGCATTGGCCTGATTTAGAATTCCGCTGGTTAGTTTACCCGAAGCAGCAAAACGATCAGGCTCGTTGATTCGGCATTCCAGATCCAAAATAGTCTCTCGCATGCCGAGCATCTCGATTATATCGGTTGCATCATCGCGAATAATATTCAGCAGAGCGCGTCGATATTCAATATTGTAAACCCTGTTATATCCACTATAGCGGCTGCTTGACCGGACCCTTTGTGTTTTTTCAATAATGCGCTTCAAAAAAGTATTACCTGTATTTCGATGCACGAAGAAAGTGGGAACGTCAATCGCGCTGCCAAAAATAATCTGTCTTCTTTCACTTTCGATAAACGGATCGTCCGGTATGTTCTCATGGCTGATCTGGCCTGTGGCAATATATTTAAACGCCAGGAGATAGATAAGATTTTGCAGGCTGACTGCCTGGCTCATATCCTGCGTAAAACTGTCAAACAAACTATAGTGGCGTCCCTCAAAACCGGAAAAGCTCATAGTGTCGTATTCACGTAATTTATCGAAAAGATAGAGTGACATCTTGGTATCAAAGACACCGAGGTCGGCAAGATCTTGTTTAAGCTGCTGACTATTGTGCAGCTTGCCATTGAGTGCCGGGCTTTTTTCCGTGCTCAGGATAGCCACAAGATAATCGATTAAACGAAAATCGGGCACGAAATCTCCTGATAGGTGAAAGACGGAACTGGCCAGTTGATCAATCCTACGTGGTCCAAACGGTGTGAGCGGGTTTCCCAGGACGTTGAGGTCGGCTTTCTTTTGCCAGCGCCTCCAGAGCATGCGCAGATGAGTATAATCCAACTCGTGCGGAAGAAAACCAAGCGCCTTCTCGGGATGAAAATCCGTAAAGGCAAGCCGGTAAGGTGCTGCGGTATAAGTGCCGACAAAAAGAGGAAGAAAGTGTTCCACGATTTTTACAACCAGATCGCCTAGATATTTCTCATGATGCCAGGTATAGCCGGAGGATGAGTCGCTAAGTAGAGAACTTAGTTTTAGACTGCCAATGCTGACGTGAGTGCCGTTATTGGCAAGACTGATATTGGAAAGATTAGGCAGCGAAACCAGATTACTGGTGATGATTCCCGCTTCTCGGAGTTTTAACACGGCGTTAAACTGGCTGCGGCTCAACACTCTGTGGCATAAGTGCATGTATTCATGTTTTTCTTCTCCTTTATTCCAGCCGGAAAGGCAGGGGTTCATGAAAAGTTCGCGATAAAACGAATCGGAAATACATTGACTTAAAACTTTCTGTCTGACGGGTGGGTGCGGTGAGAAAAACATCAATGCTTCCTGGCCGTTTTCCTGAAGAGCAAATTTCTTGTTGGCATACATGATCAAAATCTGTCCAAGAAGATAGCGTATAGCCATTTCTTTGGCGACATTTCTACCTATGCTGTTTGCTGACGGCCTGGAACTGATATAGAAAGATGATGTTTCCGGCGATGTATTATCATTGAGAAAATTGTCCATGATCTTCAGTCCGGATTTAACAATCAACGGATTGCTCAGATCTGATGAGCCTATTATCTCGGCAAGTGATAGCTTTAAAAGATAACTGACGGGCATGCGGACAAAATCTTCGCCGTTTTGTTGATATAGAAAACGGTCGATATCAGCGCGTTTACCTTTTGCCGGATTATCTTTATCCGCTGAAAGATCATGCAGTAAAACTTCTCTAGAATATTTCCCCAACTTTTTCATGGGGAAGCGCACCCAGCTATTCTCCCATATATTTTCATTGTTTGAGTTTAAATATTGTTCCAGATCGGTCATGATCTTTACTGATGTGTCACCGGATTTGGCTCTCTTGCGAATATTCGCCAGATAATTGGATTGTTCTATAACGAGTGGCAGATCGACATCTATCCTTTTGCCCATTACAACCGTTTGCATCTCGGATTCACTTCCGGCGGTAACATCTGCAGGTGCAAAAGGCAGGGAACCAACATTTATACCCAATCGGTCATATTGAATACCGATCAAATGCATCAACTCTCTGGTTGATTTTGTTATGGATGTATCCGTTTTAACCGGATATTGAACTACGCTGCTATTCATTTTACTCAAGTTTAATAACTCCTTTTTGGCCTTCTTTTCATAATTTCGGCAGTAAAATAGCACGTCAATATTTCAGTATGATGACATTAAGTGAAAGATTTGGTTAAGATATTGAAGGATCAAGAACAAAATAACACAGGGCTTGACCTATTGCCTCATAAATAAATGTTACCGAAGGATGAGCATATTTGGTAATCTAATTTAATTGACAGGCGAAACCAAATTTCTTATACTCAAAAATGAAAAAGAAAGTTTACACTTAAAATGCAACATTCAACGCATCCTGCCAATGGTATAAATTTATATGTCTAAAATTTTGATTGTTGATGACGAACAGGACATTGTGGAACTTATCTCCTATAATCTGGAGAAAGAGAATTTTTCCATAGTGAAAGCCTATGACGGAGAAGCCGCTCTTGCATTGATCCGTTCAGAAAAGCCGGACTTGATGATTCTCGATCTTATGCTGCCTAAAATGAATGGTCTTGACGTTTGTAAAGCTGTCCGGCGTAATCCCGAGACGGTAAATTTGCCAATCATTATGTTGACGGCGAAAGGCGATGAAATTGATAAAATAATCGGATTGGAAGTTGGCGCGGATGATTACATTACCAAACCCTTTAGCATTAAAGAGCTTATCGCGCGAGTGAGAGCTGTTTTGCGCCGTATACATGACAATGATAATAAAACCGGCAAAGAGGAGTTTAATTATAAAGAACTGGCAATAAATTACGCTTCCTGTCTGGTACAGATCAGCGGTAAACAGGTAACACTAAGTCCGACGGAGCTCAAACTTCTTTTCTTTTTTTCGCGCAATCCGGGCCGTGTCTATTCGAGAAGCCAGATTCTTGATCATGTCTGGGGCGATGACACTTTTATCACTGATCGGGCGGTTGACGTGCACATCAGGCGTTTGCGCAGCCAGATTGAGAAGGATATGGAAAACCCACAGTATATTTTGACTGTCAGGGGATTTGGTTATAAGTTTGCCGATAAAAAATAGCTTTCAATTGTTATTACATTTTCATCTTACTATCATCATATTGTAACATTTAGCCTGTATATTATCTGAAAGTTTATCTGGAGTAGGCAAAAATATTCCATTTACAACAAATTAAAGGTGGCTTGCGCCTGAAATGCAACATTCAACGCATCCTGCCAATGGTACAAATTTATATGTCTAAAATTTTGATTGTTGATGACGAACAGGACATTGTGGAACTTATCTCCTATAATCTGGAGAAAGAGAATTTTTCCATAGTGAAAGCCTATGACGGAGAAGCCGCTCTTGCATTGATCCGTTCAGAAAAGCCGGACTTGATGATTCTCGATCTTATGCTGCCTAAAATGAATGGTCTTGACGTTTGTAAAGCTGTCCGGCGTAATCCCGAGACGGTAAATTTGCCAATCATTATGTTGACGGCGAAAGGCGATGAAATTGATAAAATAATCGGATTGGAAGTTGGCGCGGATGATTACATTACCAAACCCTTTAGCATTAAAGAGCTTATCGCGCGAGTGAGAGCTGTTTTGCGCCGTATACATGACAATGATAATAAAACCGGCAAAGAGGAGTTTAATTATAAAGAACTGGCAATAAATTACGCTTCCTGTCTGGTACAGATCAGCGGTAAACAGGTAACACTAAGTCCGACGGAGCTCAAACTTCTTTTCTTTTTATCGCGCAATCCGGGCAGAGTCTATTCGAGGAGTCAGATTCTTGATCATGTCTGGAGTGAAGACACATTTACCACCGATCGTTCGGTTGATGTGCACATCAAGCGTTTACGAAGTCAGATTGAAATGGATATTGAAAACCCGCACTATATTTTAACTGTCCGCGGATTCGGCTATAAATTTGCCGATAAAAAATAGTTTTGTGGTGTTATTACATATTCATCTGGCTATTGTTACATTACAATATTAAACTTATACATTGTAAAAAAATTATCTGAAGGAGGGAAAAATGTTCGATATCGTAAAAAGCATTTTTTGGACTGACAGTATTTTGTTTGATGGTAGGTGTGGTATTTTGGAATTTCCCAATTTATAATTTCAGGCAACTGTGAAAAAGAAGAAAAATATGAAGCTTCCTTCCATGAATAATGTATTTAATCTGGCCATTAAGGTTATCATCATCATACTCACCATGTTTATTATTGCTGTGCTGTTTGTTGGCCTGTTTCATACGGTTTGGGGAATCAAGGAATTTTTCTTTACAAAGTCTGTCGACCAATCGTTCAACATTATCGTCGTCAATATTTTAACTTTTCTCGTCATCATCGAATTGTTCCGGAGTTTTGTCGTTTATTTTGAGACGCACCGGTTTCGCCTGAACACGATGATTGATCCGGCTATTATCTTTGTTATCCGTGAATTAATTGTCAAGCTTTACGGGGAACAAAACATGTCCTGGGAAACGATTGTCGCTTTTGGATTCCTTCTGTTGTGTCTGGGGATCATCCGAAGCCTTGCCGTCAAATACAGTCCCAGTGATGAAACTGGGGAATGCAAACCGCTTTCGCAGTCCTAATAATGTGGGAAAGAATGAGGTGCATTGCGCATCCCTTCCCATCATACAATGCCGTTACAGAATCCATCCCCCCACTAACGAGTAAAACAACTTTTTGTCTTATTTTCATGATTTTTGAATCTGTTTCCGTTAAATAGTTTATAGAATTATCTCTTGCCTCTATAGATTAATGCGTTGGATTATGTTTTTTAATAGGTGTAATTCATTTCCCTTCCTTAGGTTGAAATTTGTTTCCAATTTTAACCTTCTGAGTAAGAGATGCGCTATATTATTTCACTCATAAGAATTCAGAAATTGATTTATAACGACCCTATCATAATTATAGAGGAAAATACACAGCGACTAAAGCAGAGCAGGAAACAAAAGTGAGAAAAGGAGAATTGCGAAATTTAATAAATGAAAGGTCTAGGGAAACAAATACAAAGATTACGAAATGGCAGTCAGACACGGGAGGTGCTGTCGGAAAATTATTCTGGCCTGCCAGAGTTCTAAATGTCGATCAAGTTAAAATAATCATAAAAGTGCAGAAATTAAAAAAGCGGGACTATAGCGGGATAAAATTACCTAAAAAAGAAAAGTAGAAAAAATATTAGTTTCTAACTTATTGATTTCTTTGGTGCCCCTGGCGTGAGTCGAACGCGCGGCACACGGATTAGGAATCACCCGCCAGAGCAAAATTGATCGAAATAAAATCCAAAAGCGGTAAAGGAGCGGTAAAAAACGGCTGGTCGAAGAAATATGGTGAAAGCCCTTATCGCATAACTACTTGATTTTAATGGAGCCGATGACCAGAATCGAACTGGTGACCTACTGATTACGAATCAGTTGCTCTACCGGCTGAGCTACATCGGCATCCATTAAAGAGATGACGTATTTATATCAAGGGGTTTCCCTTGTCAACATCAATCTGGATCTCCTTAATGAGTGGAGCCCCCTCCGGTAGGAGCCGGAGGCTCCATACAATAATGAGACCCAAGCTTTAGAAACAAAGTGCCCTGAAGCTTGCAGGTCGAATTATCCCGCGAAGCAGAGGATAACGCGACCTCCCGCGGTTTACACCACATTCCTCACCCTGCTGAAGCCAGGGGATTCCAAACTGCGGGATTGACATCTATGTTATTTTCCTTTAGCTTCCAATAGAAAATTCCACATAATCACGGATATGAACCCCAAAGCAAGCTTTGGAAACATTTCGCAGCAAGCTGCGGGGTATTGTACCCTCCGCTTTGCGGGATTGTTCAACTTACCAATTCCAATACGCTTCGCTTTCGGAATTGGAATTTCACAATAAGGTTTTTTAAAATTATGATCCTTTTCGTTTTAACCTTTTTATGCCTTTATGGCGGCATTAATTTCTATGCCTTTTTCCGGGCAAGAAGTGTTTTTGATTTTTCCGGTTTTCCCCAAACCATAATCATAATTGTGTTGATATTGCTGATTTGTGCTCCAATCCTGGTGAGGGTAGCGGAAGCTTGTCATCAGGAATTCCTGGCTAGGGCAATTGCTTATATCGGTTATATCTGGATGGCCTTTGTTTTTCTCTTTTTCTTCTTCAATGTCACTTTTGAAATTATCGTGTTTTTATATAAATTTATCGGGAGTGGAACTGGCTCGCTGCCCCTTGGTAATATTGCTTTTGGTGCAGCTATTTTTCTTGCCCTTATCTTCTTTGTTTACGGCTTTATTGATGCCCAGCAAATCAGAGTAAAAAACCTGGAAGTGAAAACCGAAAAAATATTACCCAATAATGGTAAAATCCGGATTGTTCAAATATCCGACGTGCATGTCGGGTTAATTATCCGGAATAAACGTCTACAGGTCATTCTGGATCGCGTTAGGGAGGCCAAGCCCGACATTCTAGTTTCCACTGGAGATTTACTGGATGGGGAAGTTGATAATGTAATGCCGCAGGCCCGGCAAATTGTCTCCATCACACCAAAGTATGGCAAATATGCCATCTTGGGCAATCATGAATATTACGTCGGGGTTAAACGATCACTGGAGTTTACTAAAGCAGCCGGATTTGAAATGCTTAGGGATGATGTCCGGCATATAGCAGGGATAAGCATCTTCGGCGCTGATGACATCACCGGAAGACAGCTGGGTGTAAGTAAAGACAAACAGCTTTTCGAAAAAATGCTTGAACAACAAGATAATGGTTTTGTTCTGCTTTTAAAACATCAGCCTTTTGTTGTTGATGGAGAGAATTTTAACTTACAACTTTCCGGCCATACACATGGCGGCCAAATTTTTCCTTTTATGTTGATAACACGCTTGTTCTTTCCAAAAAACTATGGATATTATGAGCTGGGAAGAAATAAATCGATTTATATCACCAGAGGTGCTGGCACTTGGGGTCCGCCGGTGCGCGTTTTTGCGCCGCCGGAAATTACAGTTATTGATTTGATCGGGAATAAAATTAATTGATTAAATTTAATGACAATAATTTTTATATCTTATTTCGGGAAAGCTTTACTATTTTCTGGTAATTCCGAAAAGTGTGAAGTGCAGAATTATCCAACCCCTCAATTGCTTTCTGCTCAGTGTGTTAGAAACCTCCAGGATACGTTGAGGAAACTGACAATCCGGCGTAACCTCGTGTGACCCCTAGTGACCTTTAGGTTATTCAGGTTATCAGGTTATACGCCGGACAGGCTCCGTCAACAAAAGCAGTTACAGAACTGTAACCTGATACTCAGCCAAGCAGTGGCACAAATATTTCACTCAGCGTTGGGTGCGGTATAACCCATGAACGCAATTGCTTTTTGGTCAGTCCATTGGATACCGCCAGGGCAAGAAGTGTAATAAGTTCTGCCGCGTGGTCGCCGACGATGGTTGCGCCGATAAGCTTATCCTGATGGAATATGGCTTTCACAAAACCTTGCCCCATCAATTCAGCGCGGGCAATAATGTTGGCGCTATAAGATGATTTGACAACTTCCACTGATAATCCTTCTGCTTCAGCTTGTTTCTGCATAAGGCCAACACGCGCAATTTGTGGATGGCTGTAAACAACGGAAGGAATAAAGTTTTCGTTATAATTAAAAGTATCGTCGCTGCAAATATGTCCGGCGGCTACTTTTGCCTGCTGCGTCGCCCGGTGCGCCAGCATCATACCGCCGGTGACATCACCGACCGCATAAATACTTGCCATATTCGTCATCATATATTTATCTATTTTGATTCCGGCTTTGGTATATTCAATACCCAGTTCGTCTAACTCTTTGGAATGCAATAAAGGCTTTCTGCCCGTACAAAGCAGAGCATAGTCGGCGTTCAATTCTAATTGTTTTCCATTTTTTTTGGCCTGCACTACAACTCCGCTGTCTGTATTTTTCAGGCTTTCCAGTTTTGTCGAGGTGTGAATGTTAATACCCAAGCGGATCAAATCCTGCCGGAGCAAATCGACCGTTTCCTGATCTTCATTCGGAAGAATCTGTTCCAATAGTTCGACTAAGTTTACTTTCACGCCCAGTTCAACAAAAAAAGTCGCGAATTCCACACCGATAAAACTCCCGCCGACAATGACAATGCTAGCAGGAAGCAAGTTTAAATTTAAGATACCATCCGAAGTTAAAACACGATCAGAGAGATTAATTCCCGGAAGCATCTGGGGCTGAGAACCCCAGGCAATGAGGATATTTTGAGCGGAAAAGATTTCGCTTTTTCCGGATGAATCGGTAAAACGCACTTCACCGGCAGATAGAATTTCTCCCGTTCCCAATTTAGTTTCTACTTTGGCATCAGCAAAAACTTTTTGCGTACCGAGAGCGGACACTTTCACAATTTGCTGCTGATGTTTTTTGATAGCGGGAAAATCAATGGATGCCTCAGCTATATTAATTCCCATCCTCTTTAGTTTTTTTAAATCTGCGAAACACTTGCTGCAACTAAGAAGCGCTTTTGTCGGGATGCAGCCTCTATGCGTGCATGTGCCGCCCCAGCCTTCTTTTTCAATAATGAGGACTCTTTTTTTCTTTGCCGCGGTAAGTCCGGCCGCGCCAATCCCGCCCGGTCCGCCACCGATTATAATTAAATCATATTTTTCGGACATCAATGCACCTCGCAATTTATAGAATCGTACACGTAATGATACAAAAGGGTCAAGGGTCGGGTAGCGAAGGGGCCATGTGAACGCATAAATCAGGATAGAGATTTGATTAAGCCCCTTAAAAGTTTAGAGGTCTCCTTTCTTTTTTCATCGCAATTGCATATTCGGTTGGCGTTATGTACCCCAAATCCCTCGCCAACAATAAATAAGTTTCAGTTTCACCAAGTGATCCTTTCGCAATAAGTGACCCTCCCCCAGCAGGAGCTGGGGGCTTCTTTAATGTTACATGCGACATCTTGCATGAACCCCGCGGGTTGCCGCTACATCACCAGACAGGAGTCTGGTGTTTTATACGGCTCAATAAAAACTGCAAATATTCTTTCCGGTATTGCCTTTCATATCCTTCAGCAATATTCGCCGAAACGGAAACTACGGCCCATTATAACTGCGTCACAAGGCCATAAGTTTCCCCCTTGGGAAAACTTTTTGTCAAAACATATATGTGCAAAGCTAAATCATATGCTTTTGCCATGCTTTTAATCCTTGAAAGCCTTTACTTTCTTCTGTCATTTTCTCTTTTACTCCTTGCTACTTGCCCCTTGACCGTTGACCCCATTCGTGTGCTTTCGCTGAGTGATAAGAACTTCGCACCAACGGCCCCGCTTCCACATATTGAAAACCTTTTTGATAAGCAATCTCTTTGAATTCGGCAAATTCATCCGGGTGATAGTATTTAGCTACCAGCCAACGTTTCAGGGTCGGCTGCTGATATTGTCCAATGGTAAGACGCGCGCAGGATACAGAAGCCAGATCATCAATCAGTTGCAAAATGTCTTCACGGCTTTCGCCAAAACCCACCATAAAACCGCTTTTAGAGATAACAGAGGATGCCGCTACTTTTTTGATCAGTTCCAGCGAAACATTGTAATTACCCTGCGGTCTCAATCGCGCAAACATTGGTTTCACAACTTCCATGTTGTGATTGATGACATCGGGTTTGGCGGCAATTACTTTTTCCAGAGCTGCCTGATTCCCCTGAAAATCGGGAATCAACACTTCTATCTTGCAGGCAGGCAAAGCCTCTCGCAATTTGCCGATGCACTGAGAAAAAACTTGCGCCCCGCCATCCGGCAAATCATCACGAGTAACGGAAGTAATCACTATATATTCGATTTTCATTTTACGCACGGCGTCTATCAAGTGATTAATTTCATTTTCGTCAACTGCCGCTGGTTTGCCGTGCTCAACATTACAGTAAAGGCAGTCGCGTATGCAGATATTGCCCATAATTAGAAAAGTTGCAGTACCGCTGGCAAAGCATTCGGCCACATTTGGACAGGCCGCCTCCTGACAAACTGTGTGCAGTTGAAGCTCAGCAAGAGTTCTTTTTATTTTCCGGCATTCTTCCGCGTAAGGCAGGCGGACTTTGAGCCAGGGAGGTTTTCGAAGGATTTGTGATTTTTCTTTTAATTGATTCATAGATTATTCTACATGACCTGTTATCGCACATAGAAAGATTACTGGATTCCCGCCTTCGCGGGAATGACAGACTTTTATAATTTCACTGAAAATATTTATTTTCAGTTTGGTTTCTTCCAGCAAACATCGGGTTTGCGCGCGGCCAGTACTTCATCAAGACGGCTGACTGGTGTTGTCAGCGGCGCGTTTTTTACATCATCAGGATTTTCTTTGGCCTCTGCCGCAATGGCAATCATAGCCTCACAGAACGCATCCAGAGTTTCTTTACTTTCCGTCTCAGTCGGTTCAATCATAATCGCTTCGTGGACAATCAAAGGAAAATAAATAGTGGGAGGATGATAGCCATAATCAATCAGCCGCTTGGCGATGTCGCTGGTATGCACTCCGCTTTCCGCAACCTGTCTATTACCGGAAAAAACACACTCGTGCATGCAGACACGATCATAAGGCAAATCAAAATATGGTTTTAACTTTTCTTTAATGTAGTTCGCGTTGAGCACAGCCATTTCGGTGGCATGCTTCAAACCTTCAGCGCCCAGGGAGCGAATATAAGTATAGGCTTTCACAATCACATTGAAATTGCCGTAAAAAGAGCGCATGCGGCCGATAGTATCGGGAAATTTTTCGGACCAATTATATTTATCGCTGGTTTTAACAATGCGGGGCACGGGCAGAAAATCAACAAGAGCTTTACCTACACCCACCGGGCCGCTGCCTGGACCGCCGCCGCCATGCGGCGTGGAAAAAGTTTTGTGCAGATTAAGTTGAATAACATCAAAGCCCAAATCGCCCGGTCTGGTTTTACCTAAAAAAGCGTTGGCATTAGCACCGTCGCCATAAAGCAGGCCACCTTTTTCATGAATGATTTGTGCGACTTTTTCGATATTGCGTTCAAATAACCCCAGCGTGTTGGGATTAGTCAGCATCAAAGCGGCCACATCGTCAGTCATCAAAGACTGTAAGTGTTCGATATCGACACCTCCTTCGTTATTGGAATGAAGCTCCACAGTATCAAATCCGCAAAGTGCGCCGGATGCAGGATTAGTACCGTGCGCGGCGTCAGGTATCAAGATAACGCGGCGTTTTTGGCCTTTCTTTTCAAAATATTTTTTGATCATCATGACGCCTGTAAGTTCGCCATGCGCGCCTGCCGCCGGTTGCAGAGTGAACTCGGCCATGCCGAAAATGCCGCATAAATATTTTTGCATTTTATACATGAGTTGCAAATTACCCTGCGCAAATTCATCATCTGCATAAGGGTGCAAACCGGTAAAGCCGGGTAGTACCGCTACATTCTCGTTAACTTTGGGGTTGTATTTCATCGTGCAGGACCCCAGCGGATAGAAGCCCAGATCAACGCCGAAATTCCGCCGCGATAAATTGGTGTAATGCCGGATTAAATCAATCTCGGCCACTTCGGGAAGATCAAGATCACTGCGCAGATATTTCTTGCCGATTGCATTTTCAATATTGACAGCGGGCACATCGCTTGCGGTTATATCGACCGCGCTACGTCCCGGCTTGCTTCTTTCAAAAATTAATTCCATTTCTAAATCCCTATATCATTCCTGTCTTCAATCGTCATACCGGTGCATACCCTAATAACCTAAAGGTCACGTGATGGCACGAGTACCGGTATTCAGTTTTTACATTAAATAGAACCGTCTCTTTTTTTTCTGAGCGTAAATAAAAATAAGATAGATATAATTATCGCCATACCACATAGTATAATTGACATAATATTCATTGTATTAAATTTTTTCTCGAAAAAATTTAATACAATGACTGCAACTGAACCGACCATTAACGCATATAATATCTTTTGCCTTGTTTGCCTTTTCATATTTCAACTCCTGGGGATAATGGGGACCGTTGTAATTTTTAGCTCTTCCATTTTTCCTTCCTTTTATACAGACTAATTTTTGTTAGTCGTTACAAACTCCCAGCGTTTTCCAAACAAACCCTGTGCGCACTAGGCAACTATTCGGTAACAAGCTTTATTATTTCTGGATGCCGGATCAAGTCCGGCATGACAAAGATTACTTAAGTATTGCTATAACCTTATCAATATTTTCTTTAGTCAGCATTTCTGTTGCGCAAAAGAGCAAGGCATTTTCCAGTTCCGGATAATCTTTTTGCAATTCATATCCGCCGATGATTCCCGCATTTTTCAATTTTTCGTTGACCTTTTTAGAATTGGGACAGAGCAAAACAAATTCGTTATAGATAGGAGCGGAAAATACTTCCTTCCAGCCCTTAAGCTGTAAGAGTTTATTTTTTAAATACTGTGTTTTGTAAATATTGAGCTCGGCAAGCCGCTTAAGATTTTTACCCAGAGCGGTAAGATAAACACCGGCCGCCAACGCGCAGAGTGCTTCGTTAGAACAAATGTTGGAAGTCGCCTTTTCCCTGCGGATGTGCTGCTCGCGGGTCTGCAAAGTCAGAACAAACCCTCGCTTGCCGTTTTTGTCCATCGTTACACCGACAAGTCGTCCGGGTATCCGGCGCATAAATTTTTCGCGGGCGGCAAAAATTCCCAGATAAGGGCCGCCGTAATTAAGCGGATTGCCGAAACTCTGACCTTCACCCACAACAAAATCAGCGCCTGTGGCTCCCGCCGGCTGTAGAATGCCCAAGTTTGTGCCATCGGTAAAACCGGCAACAAGCAATGCTCCTTTTTTATGGGCTGCATCCACGATAAGAGCAACATCTTCGATGACGCCGAAAAAATTAGGGCTTTGCACTATAACGGCGGCAACCTGATCATCGAGCTCGTTTTGCAAAGCATTCAAATCAATTTGACCGGATGACGCATGTGGTATTTCCACGACTGTATAGCCGTTAGCCCATGAATATGTCCGTAAAACCTGCCTGTATTCGGGATGCACGGAACGGGCAACAATAACTTTAGTTCGATTAGACATTTTCGCGCAAAGTACTGCGGCCTCGGCCATCGCGGAAGCTCCGTCATACATCGAAGCGTTGGCAATTTCAGTGCCGGTTAAATGGGCGATCATGGTCTGGTATTCGTAGATCGCCTGAAGAATGCCCTGGCTGATTTCGGCCTGATAAGGAGTATAGGCTGTATAAAATTCCGCGCGCCCCACAATGTGTCCGACAACTGCCGGAATGAAATGATGATAAGCGCCAGCTCCCGTCAAAGTAAATTGCGGAAGCTTATTTTTAGAGGCAATGCCGGACATGACAGCGATGGTTTCCTGCTCGGATAACGCGGCAGGAATATCCAGCATGCTTTTCAATCTAAATTTTTGTGGAATATCGGCAAACAGCTCATCGAGATTGGCAACTCCGATCGCCGCCTGCATTTGTTTTATATCATCAGGAGTGTGAGGACAGTAGTCCATCTTTAGCTTTTTTCCTCTTTCAACATTTCATCATAATCATCCGCGCTAAGCAGCATCTTTCGTTCGCCTGCATCATCCAAATGCATTTTCACAATCCAGCCCTCGCCAAAAGCATCCTGATTGATCAGTTCGGGCGTTTCTTCCAGCCTTGTATTTACATCAATGACTTCACCGCCCACCGGGGCAAAAATATCGGATACAGACTTTACCGATTCGACAACAGCCATAGTAGCATGTGCGACAACTTTTTTTCCGATTTCCGGTAAGTCGACAAACACAATGTCCGTGAGCATTTCCTGAGCGTAATCAGTTATGCCGACGATGACAGTGCCTTTACCATCATCTTTTATCCATTCATGGTCGCGGGAATATAACCTGTCTTTCGGATTTTGCTTGGACATAATGCCCCTCCTTAAATATTATTTTGACCGTTTATAAAAAGGTATTTTAACAATTTTTGCCGCAGTCATTGTATCACGAATAGAGACTGCTATTTCCGTATCCGGCGCACTGTACGCCATGTCAACAAAAGCCAGACCTATTGCCTTATTCAAGGTCGGTGAAAATGTGCCGGAAGTTACAATGCCAATTTCCTTCCCGCCGTGGAAAACTTTGTAACCATGACGGGCTATGCCGCGTCCGGTCATTTCTATACCAACAAGTTTGTTAGCGCCACCAGAATTTTTTCTGGCCATTAACGCTGTTTTTCCGATAAATTCTTTGTGCGCATCGACGATCCAGTTATAAGGAACTTCCATCGGACTTACCGATTCGTTCATATCTTGACCATTGAGCATCATACCCGCTTCCAGGCGCAGCGTATCTCTTGCGCCAAGTCCTGCCGGTTTCAATCCCGCTTGCGCACCGGCAATCATCAGCTTATCCCAGATTTCACCAATAACATCGCTTGTGGCATAAATTTCAAAGCCATCTTCACCGGTATAGCCGCTGCGCGAAATAATTGCCGGAAATCCTGCGACCGGAGATTCGCAAAAATGATAGAAACTCGGAGTTTTTAGATTAGCCTCCGTCAATTTCTGCAAAATTTCTTCCGAACGCGGACCTTGCAGGTCCAGCTTCCCAGTCCGGTCACTTATATCTTCCAATGTGCAATCAAAATGTTTGTCCCCCTGAATTGATTTTATCCATTGCCAGTCTCTATCTTTGGGGGTGGCGTTGGTCACCAGCATGTAGACGTTTTTATCCATTTTGTATACAGTCAAGTCGTCAATTATACCGCCTTCTTCATTGAGCAGGGCGGATAGTTTAACCTGCCCTATGGTTTGATCCTCCAGATTTCTGGTTAAAACAAGTTGTAAAAAATCAAGCGCCTGCGGGCCTTTAACTTCAATCTCGCCCATGTGGCAGATGTCAAAAAGGCCGGCGGTGCTTCTGGTTGTTTTGTGCTCATCAATAACATTGGTGTATTGCACAGGCATGGCCCAGCCGCCAAAATTAATTATTTTAGCATTTAAAATAATATGTTTTTCATATAAAGGTGTTTTTTTCAATTTTATTTAGCCCAATATTTAGAAATGTTATATAATACTATGATGATTAAAATACCGCCATAAAAAATAACTTTTCCGGAAAACATTATTCCCCGGCTGGAGCAGGGGAATTCCAAGTCGTGGGATTAATTAACGGCCTGAGGACTACTACAAACCAGAAGAGATTTCAAGATTTATCACGGGCAGGAAACTCAAATAATTTTTTGAGTTTCATTATTCTCTGCTTCGCGGGATAATTTCCAATAGCCTTTGGCTATTGGATAATTCGGCTAAGAAACTTCAATGCGCTTTGCTTTTGAAGTTTAAGCCTCATTGCCACTTACGCTTTAATGAGCCTTGATTTTCCGAAACGTAGTGGTCGGAAAATCTTAGAGCGAATTATCCCGCCACCTTTAGGTGGCAGTGACAAGCTTCGCATAGCTCGTTCTACCACGGCGCTACGCGCCTGGCATAGTTCGCCTTACGCTTCAAACTTCACTTCGTTCGTTTTCAGCTTGGCTCACTATCATCGAGTCTCATTAAAAAGTTTTTCAAAGAAGAGTTGTTTGCTCTTGGGGTAATATATATTACCCCCGTAATCGACAATTAACTTGCCGTCCAGATGGTCAATCTCATGTTGGATAACCCGGGAGACATAATCCAAATATCTTGTGTTAATTTTTTCTCCCTTGGCATTTAAAGCGCGCACTTTAATTTCTGGAAAGCGGCTGATCTCAACTTGAATATCCGGGCAAGACAGACAACCCTCTGTCATAGACACCTTTTCGCCTCGTGCCTGAGTAATCCGCGGATTAATCAGAATCTCAATATCGTTGATATTTTTTACTTTTTTTTGTCCTTCATCAAAGCCTTTATTACGGAAAACTATAACTCTTTTATTTATGCCGATTTGCGGAGCGGATAACCCCACCGCATCATCTCTTTCCAAAAAATAATCTATAAGTATTTTAATTATTTCGCGCGATTCCTTGTCCAAAGGCACAGGTAAATCAACGGACTTTTTTCTTAAGATGGAAGTATCCTTTGCGTTTTTTCCTTCATCATTCCATAGTGTTAAAACTTTATTTTGAGGCATTGAACTTCACCGAATAATTATTTTTGTGCCATTTACCACCTATTCTTCGTTATTTCAAGTTATACCAAGTTGCTTTCAAACATTAAATATGAATTTTTGAAAGCTTACTTGGTATTATACCAGGTCAATCAACTTTAATGAAACTCAGATATTGCAAGCGAAGCGTGGTAATATCTGTAAGTTGTAATGAGACCCAAACGTCAGAAAAAAAGTGCGCTGAAGTTTGTAGGTCGAATTATCCCACGTGTGAAGCTAAGTGGGACTATAATAATGTATGGCAGATAGTTGGTAGAATTGTAGCTTGCAATAAGCATATATCTTTTGCTAAACAATAATCAATGGTCACGAAATAGAATAGACGTGGCGAAGAAATCTCCCCCACCCCCTCTTTTACCCTAAAGGGCACGCGACAAAAGAGGGGAGTACTTCCCTTTTACTTGTGCCCTTCAGGGTATAAAGGGAGGTTAGGAGGGATTTTATAAACTAAATATCACTTCTAATATGCGGCCATTAATAACAACTTATTTACAAAATTCTCCTAAGCCTGGATTTTAATATGATTAATCAAATCGTTACTAATATATCGAAACGGGAGTTTGCCCGCGCGTTGAAATTTGAAGAGAGTATTTTACCGGAGTTGCCGTCCTGTAATGATGAAAAACAGCGCCTCCTCTATATGCACATTCCTTTTTGTGAAGAACTTTGTCCCTATTGTTCCTTTCACCGGATAATTTTTACCGAGCCGCTTACCAGAAAATATTTCAAAACACTACGCCGGGAAATTAAACTTTATCAGGAAAAAGGCTATAAATTTAAAGGGATTTATGTCGGCGGTGGCACTCCGACCGTGCTTATTGATGAACTGGCGGAAACGCTCCACTTGGCGCGGGAGATTTTTCCTATTCAAGCTATATCCGTAGAAACAAATCCCAACCATTTAAATTCAGAAAATATTAAAATCCTGAAACAAAACGGCGTCAATAGACTTTCCGTGGGAGTGCAAACCTTTAGCGATGACTTGCTAAAAAAAATCGGGCGTTATGAAAAGTATGGTTCAGGCGAAATTATCGCGGAAAAGCTTAAAAATACTCAAGGATGTTTCGATACCTTAAACGCCGATATGATTTTTAATTTCCCCGGGCAAACGTCCCAAATGCTCGATAAAGATTTAGTCATTTTGCTGAATTTAAATATGGATCAAATTACCTTTTACCCTTTGATGGTTTCATCCATAACGCAAGGGACCATGGAGGAAACTATCGGAGCGGTTAATTTTAGCGGCGAACAAAAATTATACGAACTGATAGTCCGGCGTCTGGGAAAAAATTATGATTTTTCTTCGGCCTGGTGCTTTTCCCGCAAAAAAGCTTTGATTGATGAATACGTTGTTGACTACGACGAATATGCCGGTTTGGGCAGCGGCGCCATCGGCTATCTGCAGGGAACCTGTTATTCCAATACTTTTGACATTGCGGAATATATTGCTTCTCTGGAGCAAGGCAGACTACCGCTAAAAGCTTCCCGCAAGTTTAATCTTCATGACCAGATGAGTTATGATTTTTTAATGAAATTATTCAGCACAAAATTGGATATCACGGCATTGGAAGAAAAATATAACGGTAAGTTTCTAAAAACCTTATGGAAGGAAATAGCCGCCTTTGAAATCGTCAGGGCTTTTCGTTATTTCCCTCCCTATTTACATTTAACGCCGCGCGGCCATTACCTCTGGGTAATAATGATGCGGGAGTTTTTTATCGCCGTAAACAATTTTCGCGAATACTGCCGCAAACAAGCAGGCATTATATAAATTTATTTCCTCTGTCATGCCGTTGCAGAACGGCATCCAGAATTTAAAGAATGGTTCGATATCACAACAAACACAAAAAAGTTTGTCATTGCGACGTGTGACTTTTAGGTTATGAGCCTATAGGGCGAAGAAGCAATCTCGCAGTTCATTGAGATCGCCACGACGCCTGAGAGGCGTCTCGCGATGACCACCAAAAGGATAATTATGGATGAACTAAAAAAAGAAATGTTAAAGCAATTGCCAAAAATTGACGAAATTATTCTCCTTCTGGAGAAGCAGGATATCTATTCTCTAGTGCCGCGCGACATCGTCAAAGAAACCTGCCGCAAGGTTGTGCAGGACATGAGAGAAAAAATTGTCAATGCGAAAAAAAATATTCCTGCGGAATCTTGTCCCGACGCGGCGACTGTCGCCCAAGAAGTAGAAAAATCAATCAAAGGATTATACCGCTATAGCTTGCGCCGCGTCGTCAATGCCACCGGCGTTATCCTGCACACTAATCTTGGCCGCGCGCCGCTTTGCCCCGAAGCCCTGCAAAGAATTGTGGAAGTGGGCAGAAGCTATTCCAATCTGGAATTTGATTTAGCTAAGGGCGAACGTGGCCAACGCTATGACCATGTAAGTTCTCTCATCTGCGTTCTAACCGGCGCCGAAGACGCACTAATCGTCAATAATAATGCCGCGGCGGTTTTACTTGTGCTCAACACTCTGGCCGAAGGAAAAGAAGCCATAGTTTCCCGCGGCGAACTGATTGAAATAGGCGGAGAATTCCGCATTCCGGAAATTATGCACAAAAGCACCTCAAAATTGCGCGAAGTGGGCACGACCAACCGCACCCGTATTGGCGATTACGAAAAAGCTATCAATGACAACACCGGTCTGATTTTAAAAGTGCACACTAGCAATTTCCGCATCGTCGGCTTTACCGAAGAAGCGGAAATTGAATCCCTGGTTGCTCTGGGAAAAAGCCGCGGCATTCCGGTCATGGACGATCTGGGCAGCGGCTGTTTGATTGACTTAGACCAATACGGCCTTCAGCACAAGCCCACTGTTCGCGAAGCTCTGGCCACCGGTATTCATGTGGTCACTTTCAGCGGCGATAAATTGCTGGGCGGCCCGCAGGCTGGAATCATCGTCGGCAAAAAAGAAGTTCTCACGAAAATCAAAAATAATCCGCTGAACCGCGCTCTCCGGATAGACAAATTAACCCTGGCCGCTCTGGAAGCCACATTGATGCATTATCTCAATCCAGCCGTCGCGGTAAAAAAATTAAGGTCATTGAAGGCGCTGACCGAACCTATCGCCGCGGTTAAAAAACGAGCTGAAAAACTAATCGACAAATTGCAAAAGGAAAATTTTGATTCACTGAAATTTTCCTTGCGGGAAGATTTCGCGGCTGCTGGAGGCGGGTCATTGCCCACTCAACAGATTCCAACTGTTTTAGTAGCCATTAAAAACAAAAAAATGTCCGCCAGCCGGATGGAAGATAAATTGAGGAAGATGGAAGTGCCGGTAATTGTCCGGGTAGATAAAGATGAAATTATGCTTGATTTGCGGACGGTGGCCGAAGATGAATTTGGTTTCATCATTGAAGGTTTGAAAGAAATATAAAAGAAAAAATTTGAGAAACGGAAATCATTCCCAAAAGAGAAAGAAAACTATTATTTCGATGGCCCTATTTTCCACTAGAAACAACTTTGGAATGGTTAAGGTTAAAAATAAATATAAATACATTTTCGCTCATATTTGCAGTCATAGCAGTGATTTATTCCTTGATCTCGGGTATTCGTGGAATAATAATAGAAAAGTTATTAACAATCTTGCTAGTTTGATACTATCAATAAGCCAAGTGGTTTGTGCGATTATTTTGATTATTGGTATTATTGCCTTAGTCTGGATGGGTAAGGTTAAGATATAGTAATAAACATTTTCCCGCCCATTGCGGGCGGGAATTAAAGGACGGGGAAAATTGTTTCACCCTCCTTTTAATTTCCTCCCCTCGAGGGAGGAAAAATAAAGCAATATCGGAGTAATTAATTGTCCATTGAAACTCAGCAGTCAACAGAAATACGTTTTACAATAGACAAAAGCCAATGCGGGCAGAGGCTGGATATCTTTCTGGCGCAGAGCGACGCGGCCATTTCCCGTTCGCATGTTAAATGCGTCATTGAAGAAGGCGATGTACTGGTTAACGGCAAAGAACCAAAAGTGAGCCAGAAACTAAAAGAAGGCGATGTCATTATCCTGACCCAAAGACCGCCGCAAGAGGCGACGGCCGTTCCGCAGAACATACCACTTGATATTGTTTATGAAGACGCGGCCATTATTGTAATCAATAAACCGGCGGGCATGGTGGTGCATCCGGCACCGGGCAATTACGAAAACACTTTAGTCAACGCTCTGCTCTTTCATTGCCATGATCTATCGGGAATCGGCGGTGTGTTGCGGCCGGGCATTGTTCATCGGTTGGATAAAGACACCTCCGGCCTCATAGTAGCTGCAAAATCCGATGATGCCCATCGTCAACTGTCGGCGCAGTTTGAAAAACATGAGGTGCAAAAAAAATATCTGGCCATTGTTTGGGGAAACACGAAGGACAAGCAAGGTGAAATAGTAAAGCCGGTGGGCAGGCATACTATTGATCGCAAAAAGATGTCTACAAATACTAAGCGGGGAAAAGAGGCGCTTACCTTTTGGAAGGTGATTGAACGTTACGGCGTGGCTACGTTGCTGGAAGTGGAGATTAAAACCGGGCGCACTCATCAAATTCGCGTGCATCTGTCTGATCTCCGTTATCCGATAATCGGAGATGCCGTGTACGGCAGCGCGACAAATAGAATGCGTGACATCGCCAATCCGGCTCTGAAGGCGCAAATCAAAGCGTTTAACCGGCAGGCTCTGCACGCGACATATCTTTCTTTTATTCATCCCCTAACGGGCAAGAGGGTCGAATTTAACGCGGATATGCCTAAGGATTTGGCCAATTTGTGCGCACAACTGCTTTCAAACGTTAATCCAATTAATTCAACCACTGTAAGGGGAAAGATCACTTAAGGTAAAGCAAATGTTTAACCTGACTAAAATTCATTCCATAGAATATCTGGAATCTTCACTATTGGACCAGTGTGATTTTTTAACTCATGCCTTCTGCACGAGACTTGGCGGCGTCTCGGAAGGCGAATATGATTCGCTCAACATAAGTTTCAAGGAAGGCGATTTAGAAAGCAGGGTTTTGCAAAACTGGCACCGTCTGGCCATGGCCTTTGCCATACCGCTGGATCAATTTATCACTTTAAACCAGGTTCACGGCGACGATATTTTTGTCATCAAACCGTTTGGCGATTATTATTCTTCAAGCGAAGCTCTGAATTATGACGCCATTGTCACCAGCCGCACAAATCTGGCTATTTGCATAAAGACTGCTGATTGCGTGCCCGTTTTTATTGTTGACCAGATAAAGAAAATAATCGCCGTGGTTCATGCCGGCTGGAGGGGCACCGCGCTGGAAATCACTGCCAAAGTTGTCCGTCTGCTTATCGAAAAATATGGTTCCTCTCCGCAGGATATTCTTACGGCCATAGGTCCGTCTATCAGCCAATGCTGTTTTGAAGTTGACACCCCCACAGCGAACGCTTTTTTTGAACAAAAAAACAATGAGGCTTTTTTATTCCCCGGCGCCAGACCCAGTAAATGGATGCTGGATTTGGCCGAAGCGAACCGCCGGCAAATTCTGAAATGCGGGATTCCAGAAGCAAATATAGATGTCTCCGATCTCTGCACTTCCTGCCGTCAGGATTTATTTTTCTCGCACCGGGGATCAGGAGGAATCACGGGCAGGCAGGTTAATTTTATGATAATTAAGGGGGATATCTCCTGCCGCGTTTTGACAATTGGCAACGAATACCCAAGTATTCAATAAGAAAACATGGCACATTTAAACTGTTGAGAAATACCAAGTTTGGGGAGCTGTTTAAAAATGTTCAGATGCAAGGCGCGCAAAAAGACGAACCTCGAGACGTATAACCTAAAGGTCACACGTATTTTCATACGTTGAACAGTGCGGTTTGCAGCGCAATGCCGCATATGAGCGTTTTTCAACAGCTCTTTTTTTATTGACAGTATTCGTGTTCAGTATTACTTAAGTCCAACGGATTTTAAAAAGCAAAGGAGCAACTCAAATGATTATCGTTACAGGTGGCGCCGGATTTATCGGCAGCGCTTTTGTCTGGAAACTGAATCAGGAAAGCATTGATGATATATTGATCGTTGACCGTCTGGGAAAAACGGATAAATGGAAAAATCTGGTCAATCTTCGCTTCGTTAATTACATGCATAAAGACGATTTTCTGGAGCTGATTTACAATGATACGGTAAATTTCGAAGTCGAGGCGATAATCCATATGGGCGCCTGTTCATCAACGACCGAACATAATGCCGATTATCTCTGGAAAAATAATTATGTTTATACAGGCTACCTGGCCGAATGGGCTATTGAGCGCAGTATTCGTTTTATCTACGCCAGCTCGGCGGCAACCTACGGCGACGGTTCATTGGGGTTCTCCGATGATCATGACAAAATCAAAGCGCTCAAGCCGATCAATATGTACGGCTATTCCAAACAGGTGTTTGATTTAAGGGTATTGAGACATTCGTGGGAAGACAAAATTGCCGGGATTAAATTTTTCAATGTTTTCGGCCCCAATGAATATCACAAAGAAGATATGACCAGCATGATTTTCAAAGCGTTTAATCAAATAAATGAAACCGGCGAGGTAAAGCTTTTCAAATCCTATCTGCCCAAGTATCCTGATGGCGGGCAATTGCGCGATTTTGTTTATGTCAAAGACTGTATAGACGTTATGTGGTGGCTTTTTAAGAATTCGGATGTCAATGGCATTTTTAATTTAGGCACAGGTAAAGCCAGAACATGGAATGATTTGATCAAAGCGGTTTTTTCAGCGATGAAGAAAACAACAAATATCGAATACATTGAAATGCCCGAAGCTCTGCGCAATCAATATCAGTATTTCACCGAGGCAAAGATGGATAAGCTCAAAGCCGCGGGCTGCCCTGTTGCTTTTTCGTTACTGGAAGATTCCGTGCGTGATTACGTGACGAAATACTTGCAAAAATCTGACCCATATTTAGGATAAGAATAACTTTTTCTGTCATTCCGAATGCCGGTGAGAAATCTTAATGTGAGAATTTAGCCAAAACAAAGATTTCTCTCTTCGATCGAAATGACAATAGTGAAATATATGGACTTTTTACGGAGTTATTAATGAAAAAAAGAGATATTGTCTGCATAATCCCTTCGCGCTACGAATCCAGCCGGTTTCCGGGCAAGCCTCTTGCCGATCTTTGCGGCAAGCCGATGATTCAGCATGTTTATGAGCGCGTCGCAAAAGCTAAAGCTGTCCCTTATGTTGCGGTGGCAACTGACGACAAAAGAATCTTTAACGCTGTGAAAAATTTCGGCGGCAATGCGGTCATGACAGCCACCACACATCGCTCCGGCACGGACAGGATTGCCGAAGTGGTAAAATCGCTGAATCTCTCTGCCGACGCAATTGTCGTCAACATTCAGGGCGATCAACCGATTTTTGAGCCGGCGCAGGTGGACGAGGTCATTCAGCCGCTTCTTGATGACTCATCCATCGACATGTCCACATTGATTTACAAAATTATTCTGGAAGAAGAAATAACGCATCCCCACGTAGTTAAAGTTGTTCTCGATCATCAAAATTTCGCCCTTTATTTTTCACGCGCCACGATTCCTTATGTCCGCAGCAGCACAATGAAAGCCGACTACTACAAGCATCATGGCATTTACGCCTATCGCCGTAATTTTCTCGATATCTTCACCAAACTACCCGAAGGAAAACTGGAAAAGCTGGAAGCGCTGGAACAATTGCGTGCGCTAGAATACGGCTATAAAATAAAAGTTGTCATTACTTCTCATGATTCTGTGGAAGTCGACAATCAACAGGAGTTGGAAAGAGTGCGGCAGATACTCACAACAAAGGTATAAAAGGCATAGATGTATGGTTTGCTTACACACAACTTGCCTTCTGGCAACTTTACAACTCGGCGTTTTCTTCACCTCTCCGCGATATCAATTACGAACCGGAACTGTTTATCAACTTTCGCACCGATTATTCGATCCCCGGTTTCGATGATTTTAAAGTACGATATTTTAATCTTGGATTTAATCATCAATCCAACGGCCGCTCCGTTCCCCTTTCCCGCAGTTGGAATCGCATAGTCGCCAATGCGGGTTTGGAAAAAAACAATTTTAATTTGCTTTTGAAAACATGGTACCGGATTCCCGAAGACGAAGCAAATGACGACAATCCTGATATTTCCAGATACATGGGCTATGGGGAATTATGGGGAATTTATTACTGGAGGGGTTACCGTTTCGCGGCAATGCTGCGTAACAATTTCAGGCAGGAAAATCTTGGCGTAATCCAACTGGATTGGAGCATTCCACTGTCCATGATTCACAAAGAACTGGGAAACAGATTCAGCTTCTATGTCCAGTATTTCAATGGTTACGGAGAAGGCCTACTCGACTATAACAAAAGCATTAACCGGATTAGTGTGGGTTTTATGCTGGCGGATTGGAACTAGTGCCGGTTCCAAATCAAAGTGCTATCAGTCTTTGAAAAATGCTCCCGTCGACGCCAATGTAACCAACTTCGCGTAGCGCGCCGGATAGCCGCTGATTCCAATCGTTACTCCTCAGAATACCGATAAGAAAAATGTTATTGCATAATGCAATCAATAGTTGTATATGACAACATAATGCAACATTAATAGTTGGAGGAATATGTAATGGCAACAGCAGTAAGAGTATCTGAAGATCTAATGGACGATGCTAAAAAATTCAGCCGGATTGACCACCGATCCGTGGCCGGTCAGATTGAACATTGGGCACGAATGGGCAAGTGTGCCGAAGAAAATCCAGACTTACCTTATTCTCTCATTAAAGAGATTTTGATTGGATTGGACGAACTGGATCAAGGCGAGAAAACCGAATATAAGTTTGAATAGAACATCATGAAAATATACCAGTCAAGATCATTTGAGAAAAAAGTAAAGAAGATGTCCAAGACCGAGAAGGATTCATTGGATCAAGAAATTAGAAAAATTGCAAAGAACCCAGCCATCGGAGAGGAAAAGAAGGGAGACCTGCGAGAAATATTTGTGCACAAGTTCAAACTTAAAACAGCTCAATACCTGCTCGCTTATCGAAAGATTGGCAGAGATTTGGAATTTGTTATGATCGGGCAGCATGAAAACTACTATCGCGATTTGAAGCAGTATTTGAAAAAGCGATAAGTTTAAATGGCTCGGCATTAAAGACACCGACTAAATCCATAACCAGAGCGATATATAAATAATCAAAAAACAAAGTTCGATCATTTATTGTTAGGTTATTGTAATGAACGCAGATATTAGTCAAATGCTTGATTTAATGGATCGCACGTTTCGTGATTTTGACAGTTCGATGCCAAGCAAACCTCAGTTAGTAAAATTATCTTTTGGAATGGCCTTTAGATTTAAGGAAAAAGATATATATCAGGCCATGATTCAGAAGCTAGATCGTGTATAAAGTTCTGTTAGAGCTGCTTGTCTTCTTTTGAACTACGGTTTCGTTCAAGAGCAGGCCATTCTTCATCGAACAATAGATGAAACCAATGAAGACATTATGTTTTTAGTTTATGCGGTTACAAACAACACTATTACCGATCTTCATAAAAGATTTCTTGATGCATTCTGGGAAGAGGAAATCGATGAATCAGGAAAAATGATGACATCAATTCAAAAACGGCCCATGATACCAAGAAAAAAAATTCAGGCATATCTTGCAAAGGTAGAAGTCGCTGTTTTGGATCAAAATACACGCAAGGAAGTAACGAGGACTATAAATAAAGCGTATTCGGGATTTGTTCATGGTATATCTCCGCATATCATGGATATGTATGGTGGAAACCCACCCCTCTTCCATACCAACGGCATGCTAGGTACACCAAGAATGGAAGAGCATTCTGATGACATATGGAACGTTGCATATAGAAGTTATCTTTCACACATTGCTGTTTCCAAGGCACTAAGAGCAGAAAAACACGTGGAAATTTTAAATAAGCACTTAATCAGATTTGAACAGAATGCAGGTATGCGTAAATAAGGTAAGCCTAATGATGCACCAATCTCAAAGAATCTGTTAAAAAAATTGTATATATAAAACTGGATTGCCGGGTCAAGCCCGGCAATGACAGTTTTTTCTTATTTTATACCGATTTCAAATCAAAGATGATATCAAGGCGGCTAGGCGGAGGCGACGAGGCGTATTAATAATACGTTGAAGAGACCGTCAACGACGCCAACGCAGATAGCGCTTTGAGTTGGAATTGATATCAGTCTTTGAAGATTGCCCCCGTCGAGGCGGACGTAACCATCTTCGCATACCTTGCCAGATAGCCAGTGGTAATTGCCGGCTTGAACGGCTTCAAAGCTTTTTTGCGCTTGGCCAATTCCTGATCACTTACTTTCAAATTAAGCTTTTTGGCCGGAATATCGATGGCGATGATATCACCTTCTTTAACCAGCGCGATCGGGCCGCCTTCCGCCGCTTCGGGCGAGATATGGCCGATTGCCGCGCCCTGCGTGCCGCCGCTGAAGCGTCCGTCAGTTAATAGCGCAACGGTCTTATCCAGGCCCATACCCACGATTGCGGATGTGGGAGAAAGCATTTCTCTCATGCCCGGGCCGCCTTTTGGTCCTTCATAACGGATAACCACAATATCACCACCTTTAATTTTTCTCTCCATAATTGCGGCAATGGCGTCATCTTCACAATCAAACACGCGGGCTTTGCCTTCGTTTACCTGCATCGCTTGCGCGACTGCGGATTGTTTCACCACCGCTCCGTCCGGCGCGAGGTTGCCTCGTAAAATAGCAATGCCGCCTTGCTGTGAGTAGGGATTATTCAATGGCCGGATGACATCGGTATTTAAAACACAGGCGCTTTCTAAATTAGCGCCGACAGTTTTGCCGGTTACTGTAATTACCTTTTCATCAATAACACCAAAAGAGTTGATTACTTTCATTACAGCCTGAATGCCTCCCGCCGTATCTAAATCTTCAATATGATGATGCCCGGCAGGGCTCAGCTTGCAGAGGTTGGGAGTTTTTTCGCTGATTTTATTAAAGATGTTCAAATCGAGTTTGATTTCCGCTTCATGGGCAATGGCGGGAATATGTAAAACAGTATTGGTGGAACAGCCCAGCGCCATATCCACAGCGATGGCGTTTTTAAAAGCGGCAAGCGTACATATATCGCGCGGATTGATTTTTTTCTTGAGCAAATCCATTATTTTCATCCCGGCATGTTTGGCCAGCCGGTGACGGGAAGCCAGCACTGCCGGAATTGTTCCATGACCGGGCAACCCCAGACCCAACGCTTCCGTGACACAGTTCATGGAATTGGCCGTGTACATACCGGAGCAGGAACCGCAGCCCGGACAGGCTAAATCTTCCAATTGCTTGAGTGCGGCAGCAGTCATTTTTTTTGCTTTGACGGCACCTACGCCTTCAAAAACAGTGATGAGGTCAACGGCTTTGCCCTGGAGTTTTCCCGCCAGCATTGGTCCACCGCTGATAAAAATGGCCGGAATATTCAAGCGCAGTGCGGCCATGAGCATGCCCGGAATAATTTTATCGCAGTTGGGAATGAAAACCAGGGCGTCAAACGGATGAGCCATCGCCATGATTTCAATGGAATCAGCAATCAGCTCACGGCTGGCGAGCGAATATTTCATTCCTTCATGTCCCATAGCGATGCCGTCGCAAACACCTATGACTGGAAATTCCACGGGTGTTCCTCCGGCCATACGGATTCCCGCTTTGACATCCTGAGTGATTAAATCCAGATGGATGTGTCCGGGAATGATTTCATTGGCCGAATTGACCACACCGATCAGTGGCCGCGCAATTTCTTCATCTGTGTAGCCCATCGCTTTAAAAAGTGAACGATGCGGCGCCCGCTCGAAACCTTTTTTCATGAGATCGCTTCTCATTGTTTTCTCTCCCTTTTTCTTAAAAAAATAATTTTCATGTCATTCCGAGATTGAAGGCTATGTCATAATTAGAAAATACACATTCAATATCGTCATACCGGCGCAGGCCGGTATCCAGAATTTACTAAGAATACTGGATTCCGTGTCGCGCTCCGCTTGCACGGAATGACAACCTTGCTAATTTTATAATTTCGGCAAAACTTTTACTTCTTTCGTTTTTCTGGTCTTAAAGCCCGCACCGCGGCGCCTGCCTGCCATAGCTCCGAATCGCGCATTTCTTTGAGTTCTTTCTCCAGTTTAACTTTGTAGTCGGGAGCGCTGTTGACCCTCAACACAATTTCGGTTTCTTTGCCGGTCGCAACTGACTTATAAAGTTTGGCAAACACAGGCGCAACTGCTTTGCGGAACTTGTGACGCCAATCCAGAGCTCCGCGTTGAGCTGTGGCGGAGCAATTGGCGTACATCCAATCCATGCCGTTTTCCGCAACTAAACGAATAAGGCTCTGCGTAAGCTCTTCCACCGTTTCGTTGAAGGCTTCGCTGGGAGTATGGCCATGCTTGCGCAATTCATTGTACTGCGCCTCCATCATTCCCGCCAGAGCGCCCATGAGCACGCCACGTTCGCCGGTCAAATCACTGTACACTTCCATTTGAAAAGTTGTCGGGAACAAAAACCCTGACCCGATGGCAATACCCAGCGCCAAAGTCCTCTCCATCGCTCGGCCGGTGAAATCCTGATGCACGGCAAAGCTTGAGTTTATGCCGCTGCCGTCCAGAAAATTTCTGCGGACGCTGGTTCCCGATCCTTTGGGAGCGACCATGATAACGTCCACAAAATCAGGCGGAATGACACCGGTTTGATCCTTATAAACAATGGAAAAACCATGAGAGAAGTAAAGGGCGCCACCTTTTTTCAGATTGGCCTTGACCTTGGGCCAGAGAATCTTTTGGGCGGCATCGGAAACAAGATACTGAATAATCGTGCCGCGCTGAACCGCTTCTTCTATGGGAAAAAGAGTTTTACCGGGCACCCAGCCATCGGCGATGGCCTTTTTCCAGTATCGCTTATCTTCCTTCGCCTGACCGATAATTACATTAATGCCATTATCCTTCATATTAAAAGCCTGCGCCGGGCCCTGAACGCCATACCCCAGCACCGTCACTACTTCTTTTTTTAAAACTTTCTGAGCTTTTTTCAGAGAAAACTCTTTCGCTGTGATGACATCTTCAATAACACCGCCAAATTTAATTTTTGCCATGATAACCCCCTATAAATTAATGAGACTCCAATTACGAAAGCGAAGTGCATCGTAATTGGTAAGTCGAATTATCCCACGTGCGAAGCTAAGTGGGATTAAACCGCTTTATTAACTTTCCAAATTTAACGCGATAATACCGGTCCTTGTTATATCAGCGATGCCGAGAGGCGCAAGCCGCACAAGAGCAAAATCAATTTGCGACTGATCGCCGGTTATTTCCAAAATTATATATGCATCTGAGGACACTATTGTTTTCCATTTATTCGTGTCAACCGCTTTCTTTATTTGCTCTTTCTTATCCGCTGTTAAATTCAGGCGAACGAGAATAAGTTCCCGGTGAATTGATTCAACGTTGGTTAAATCATCAACCTGAATAATATCGACGAGCCTCTGCAATTGATTTTCAATACGAGTGACAGTTTCCTGACTG
>CAVQCU010000096.1:0-9875 GCA_963710995.1 uncultured delta proteobacterium | reverse complement strand
GCGTTCAGCAGCTTTTATAAAGAAAGTTGACAAATGTAATTTGTTGCAGATTGAAATGTTGTATTTTTGTCATGTTTGACGATTTGTTTGTTACAGAAAGTTATCGATTATCTTGCCACTCACTGACCGGTCAAGTTCTGTTCAGGGCAATTAACCTAAATTTTTGCGCGGATATTTAGAAGGCCTATGAATCGACACCATGACTTTGACTTTTGGCCTATGCCCCGGCGGCCTAACAAGGATAAAAAAAGAGTAAAAAAGGCCAGGTGAATTTTAAAAAGCGGGATAAAATGAACTTCAAAAAGAAAAGGGATTAAGCTATTATTGCCTAACCACTTGATTTAACTGGTGGGCCGTGAGGGATTTGAACCCGCTCGCTACTAAAAAGTTGATAACATTTTTAGATGTTTACATCAATAGAATATTTTAAGGTTAAATAAAAGTTAAAGGATTATTAAATGTCGAGATGGTCAAAAGATAATCAGTATCTAATGGCTAATATTCTCTTATCCTACCAGTCCATCAAAGTTTATTCTTCCTCAGTCAAAAGCAATGCCCTATCAAAATCAAACCTCAAAGTAAGAATTCTGCTTTTATTCAAGCAAACGAAAAATGGTCCCGGAAAACTGGTAATCCCTTTTTTTATTTTCCACGACCGGAAAATAAAACAGGCAGGATCATTTTCGATCCTGCCTAAATCATAACGAATTTAATTATATAGAGCTATTTCTTTATTGGACCTGCAGGCGGAGGTAACATGCCCACATTCTGAGATTCAGCCTGCTTGATCACTTGTGCCACTTTTGAATCAGGTGATACGGGTTCGATGAAGGCAATTGAGTTGGCATTGATATACATCATATTGGGGGCATGAGGTTCCATGCTGCGTTTTTGCAGTATTGACTTCACTTGCTTTGTCTCTGGATCCATCTGCTGATGGACGTAATAAACATTCTTAAGCACAGGATACGCCGATCCCGCTTTCTCCATTTTTCCAAAAAAGATCTGGCCACTGTTCAAAAGAACAAGCTGATATTCCGTAGTGAAAGAGAGATTTTCCTTCGTACCGCCCTGTTTGTCACATCCCTGAAAAAGCATCATTGCCCCCAGAAACATGAGTGCGACCAAAAACAACCCTACAAGCTTCCTTTTGTTCATCATTTTCATCTCCTTTAATCATTTTTTATTGAGAACAGTAAGATGCTATCTTGCTGACCTCATCTCTTTATAAATGGACATTGTGTTCAATATATCAAAGCCTTTGGTCTGTCAAATAAGATTGTCAAGGGAGTTATCCTAAAGAATTACTTGTTCATTGTCCTACTTACGCACCAATGCACCAACACTTAGGCACTTCCAGTGCGTTCTGCAAATATGTCATTTGGTCATAGGGTTATTTGATCATTTTCTTTTAGGGTACAGGGTAAAGCCATGTGACTTTCTTTTGCTAATCTGCAAGTCAGTTGACAAGTACACACTGTTTGTAGCGAAAGAAATAAAAAATATATTCATCCCACCTCATTCATCAATATATTCTGAACCTCTTTATTCCTCAATACCCAAGTATCGCATCGTTATAGCCGGACTTGAATGATTAAAACGTTTACAAAGTATCTCAAATCCAACGCCATAGAACGTTCTTTGAACGTATCCCCATGTCTTTCTCAAAGAATGAGCTCCAAAATTACCTTTCAAATTTATTTCACATGTCCATCTCTTGACCATGTTATTAACGCATTGAACCGTTACACAAACCTTGTCCATACTATTCCGTTTTTAAAACTATTGCTCAATCGTAAACACATTAAAAGGCATATCGAATGTAGGACATGTACTGTGACTGATAGCGAATCCAACATATTTATTGTTTATTTGAGTTGCAACCATAACGAAAGGAAATGTTCCCGGATTGTTGCAACCCTCCTCAGAAGTGGGACTAGTAATTGAAGTGGTTATTAATCCCGGCGAGTTTTGTGATGCGGTCGAAAGATTTACAGCGCTAGCTACTGTGTTAAGTGATCCAGTAGCAATGTTAGTATATGTTAATGCATTTAAATTAGTCCCATCTGCAGTTACTGAAATTGGTTGTGTTTCAGGCACTCCGCAATGTCCGCTGAGACACGTGCCCCCAGAGATTCCATATATGTTGCAATCGCTATCTGTGGTGCATCCATCATAGTAGTCGTCCCAAGAATTAAAAACCATACCTCTAAACGAGTTCCCACTAGCCAGCAAACCGGTGCTGGTGATGTCTATATTTGAAGCCGGTTGAATCACTCCCACGATACCATAGTTGGCGGTGTCCTCAATGAAAACACCCGACGGGGTAAAGGCAATATGTACAGGATTGGTACCATCTGTGCACTGTATAACTCCTGAACTGCACGTACATGAAGACAGGGAAACCGCTTCGCCACTTGTTCCGTCTAGATGATACGGCGTGACACTTATTGTATATGTTCCGGTTGAAGAAACAGTTATTACAGCTGTACCATATGCATTATCCGCAGTTGTACAGGTTCTTGTTGCAATATTAGCACCGACCGCAGGACACCAATTATCATTGGGCATTATAATCCAGTTTACAGTAGTAGTTCCTGTCGAGGGACAACTGCCTTGTGCAGCAGCAATAACTGGACCGTGAATAGATAACTGAACTTCTCCACTATGGTTGAACGTATAAAATGGCGCCACCGCTGCCATTACCATAGTACTTGGAATTTCTAATTCATATGCAGATGTAGGAGTAGTTATATTTGGATCAGTTGAGCTTGTAATATTCAATTCTGAAAATCCGGATGAATTCCCAGTTAATGAAGTTAGGCTGCCTGAATAATTAAAACCCTTTGTATTATTCAATGCTGTGAAAGTTACTGAGCCGTTATATGTTGTTTCGGTCCATGACCAGTAATCTCCGGGGGATTGCGTCCCTACATAATTTGCAGTTGTTGATGCTACCGTAACATCTACCGTATAATCCTGTATCCAGCCAAAAGCCGCAGTCACTGTATAAACCACTGGATTGGTAAAGTCATTGGTTGTTATACCACTTTGTTGAACGGTTGAACCCACTTTGACGTTCGCTCCGGATGAGGCGGTAAATGTCGCTATCAAATTCTTTACATCTGTGCCGTTAGGCACCGTGATACTAATTGCATAGTTTTCTTCATCAATGACTCCTGTTGCAGCTGGAGATACAATGCTGAACGCAGTAATTGCATCTCCCTGTGCAAGGGGTGCTGCTCCGGGACTACATGATGCAAGAGATAAAGATAAAGTAATTAAAAATATGAGAACTAAAAACCTATATTTCATTTCTATCACCCCTTTGGTTTTCACGTGATTTAGTTTCTGCGATAATTATACATGAATAATTATTTATTAAAAGAGGAAAATAGGCGAGCATCATTTATCACTGATTGAAATGTTGCATGAATTGGGAAAAATAAAAAGACAACCTTACAGGAAGTAAGAAATAACTTTAATTCAAATCCGGTGTAGAGTGCTAAAGTCGAAAGGTTAAAGAAGGTTAAAGAATTTTATTCGATAAAAATCGAAATTTACGAATTTTTCTGGCGGAGAGAGCGGGAATCGAACCCACCCGCTATTTTGAGATTGCTAACATTTTTAGGTGTTTACGTCAATGGTATATTTTAAGGTTAAAGAAAAGTTAAAGAATTATTAAATGTCGAGATGGTCAGAGACTTACTTCCTGTAATCCACAAAAAATCAATATTCATGAATATGCAAGATTTCAATTCGTAATAAACGAAAAATTTGAATTCAAACTTAATATGAAGTATAAGTATTTGGCATAGTTCAAAGGCTTTTATATAAAAGAATGCTTAATATCAAAAAATAGGAAATATTTGTACTGACTTAGAATAAGAAGGTAGTAATATTGTCAAAACGTAAATCTAAGTTGACCCAGGCTAGGCTGCAATCAGATCTTCGCAAACGTGTCAAGCCGAGTTTGGCACAAAAGGTGCCTCCTGACAGTTCTTTCGCGCTGAAGGATTGGCTCTTTGTCATCGCTCTGATTGCTGCGGTGTTCCTGGTCTACCAGCCGGTGTGGCACGCGGGGTTCATCTGGGATGATGATACTTTTTTGTTTAACAATCTCCTAATCAAGCAGGACAATGGCTTGTATCAATTCTGGTTCACCACCAAAGCACCGGATTTTTTTCCTCTGACATCCACGACCCTCTGGCTGGAATGGCGCCTCTGGGGTGCGAACCCGTTGGGCTATCACATAGTCAACGTGCTCCTGCATGCCTTGAGCACAGTGTTGATATGGCGGGTGCTTGCTCACTTGAGAATACCCGGAGCGTGGCTGGCAGCGGCCGTGTTTGCGGTCCATCCGGTCAATGTGGAATCGGTGGCGTGGATCACCGAGCGCAAGAACACGCTGGCAATGCTATTCTATGTCACAAGTCTTCTCTTCTACCTGCGATTTGAGGACACGGATCGATGGCGCTGGTATGGAATGGCGTTGGGGTCTTTTGTGCTCGCGTTATTGAGCAAGACAGCGGTGGTGCCGCTACCAATTGTGCTGTTGGGATTAGCTTGGTGGCAGAGGAATAAAATCAGTGGCCGGGATGTAAGGCTTACGCTGCCGTTTTTCGGTGTTGCGGTACTGCTGGGTTTGATCACAGTCTGGTTCCAATCCCACAACATAGGACCAGAAATGGTGCGTGCGGACAGCTTTTGGTCACGCCTGGCTGGAGCGGGTTGGGCGGTATGGTTTTATCTCTACAAGGCGCTACTTCCTGTGAATCTCATATTCGTTTATCCAAAGTGGCACATCGATGCGACTAAGCTGCTGTCATATGTGCCTGGATTGCTGGCGTTGGCGTCGGCTGCAGTTTTCTTGCGCTTTCGCAAGGGGTGGGGCAAGGCGTGGTTATTTGGGCTGGGATACTTTGTGGTGATGCTGCTACCAGTTCTGGGCTTTCTGGACATTTATTTCATGCGTTACTCGCTAGTAGCGGACCACTGGCAATATTTCTCAATCATTGGACCCATCGGACTAGTGGCGGCTGGAATAACCTGGGCATCTGACCGATTGAAGAAGAGAAACGTTTTCTTGGTACCGGCTTTCAGCGTGATTTTGTTGCTAGTTCTAGGCGTTTTGACCTGGCGCCAAACCTGCAATTATAGTGATATCGAAACGCTCTGGAATATGACCATCGAGAAAAATCCAGCCTGCTGGCTGGCCTATAACAACAGGGGTAATATCTACAATGGCCTCGGCAATTACAGTCAGGCGATCGAGGATTTCAACAAGGCAATCAAAATCAACCCGAGTTATACAGAGACCTATTCTAACAGGGGCCATGCCTATGCTGTCCTCGGCAATTACAGGCAGGCGATTGAGGATTTCAATAAGGCGATCGAAATCAATCCGGACTTAGCAATAACCTATAATAACAGGGGTAATACATATACCCTCCTCGGCAATTACAGGCAGGCGATTGAGGATTTCAATAAGGCGATCGAAATCAGCCAAGTTTATGCGGATGCCTATAATAACAGAGGTTTTGCTTATCTAAAGCAGGGCAATAACATCTCCGGCTGTCGCGACGCGCGAAAAGCATGTGAATTGGGGAATTGTAAAGTATTGGAAATTGCTAGAGGCAGAGGATTATGCCTCTGATTTATTTGGCATACTCTGTAGTTCATTACAACCAGTAATTCTCAATTCCGATGACCGCCGAATATTGTGGACTTGTAGGTGTAACAAACAAAAATATAAATCGCCATCTTCCGGTTAGAACCCTTGGAGCCTGCCTTGAATTTCCCTTTTTTAAATTCGCAGGGTAATTAAGCAGATCGCCCGCGGGACTCCGGGGCCTCCTTGCTCAAACCAAGGTGTAGACAGATTATTATGCGGCCCTTATTTCCTGCTTTCGAAGGATCGCAGTATGTCGTCCATTTTGCGGAGCTCTTCGCCATAGGCTCCCCAATCCCCTTTGCGCAGAAAGTCCAGCGCCTTCCGGTAATGGGAGAGCGCTTTCAGGGCCAGCTGCCGGTCGGTATTTTCCCGGACGGGCATTGCTGCTGCGGTCTTGCTGATTTCCTTTTCCCGCATCATTTCTCCACCGAACAGCTGCTGCAAGGCCAGCTCCAGATTCTCCTCCATGACAATGGAGTTTCCGTAAGCCAGAATTACACGCTTGAGTTCCGGAAGCTGTCCTTTTTCGGCGGCAAGGTATAGCGATTCGACATAGAGGATGGACTTCTCGATGGGAATGGCCAGAAGGCTTCCCCGGATGACCTGTGAACCACGCTGATTCCATAAAGAAAGTTCTTTCGATATTGTTGTATCCTGGTTAATCCGGGCCTCGATTTGCTGCGGGCCGTAGACAAGCTTGTCCTTCGAAAAAAGATAGACAATAACCTTCCCATAGTTGGGCGCATCGCAACGGGCGCCCATCCAGGCGGACATGTTATCCTTCTTGCTGGGTGTAAAGGGTAGCAGGAGGATAAATTCCTCTTTCTTCTCTTCGGGCAGTTTCATGATTGTATAGTATGGTTCCATCTCCTGATCGACGCCTTGGACAGGACCTGCCGGAGTGGCCCAGAGATCTTCCTTGTTGTAAAAGACCTGGGCATCCTGCATGTGATAAGCTCTGTACATCTTGGCCTGGATGGAAAGCATTTTCGACGGATAGCGGATGTGTTTCTGAAGCTCTGGTTGCATATCTCCCAGTTTCTTGAATACCCCCGGAAAAATCCGGGCATAAGTTTGAATTATGGGATCCTTTTCGTCACTGATGTAAAACTGTACCGATCCGTCATAAGCATCCACAACGGCCTTGAAAGAATTGCGGATGTAATTGCCCATTGAGGGCGTCGGTTCCGAATAGGGAAACCAGGGGGTCATAGTATATCCGTCCAAAAACCACAAAAGCCTTCCTTCAGGAGAAATCACTAAATAGGGATCACTATCCAGCGCCGCAAAGGGAACGATCTGCGCAATCCGATCCTTTATCTGACGATAGTACATAATCCGGCTTGCGGGGGTAATATCATCGGAAAGGAGCATGGTGAGGGAACCAAAGCGAACGGCAAAAAGCAGTTTTCTCAGAAAGGACAGAGGAACGCCGCCCTTGCCTTCATACCGGGAGTAAACGTTCTTGTTTCCCACAGGATAGTCGAATTCCGGCCGATTTGTGCGCACGAAGACGTAGTCATTGGAATTCTCGCCGTAGTAAATCTCGGGGCGGGAAATCTTGATATTGATCGTGGAAGCAGGAGGAATATCCTTGATGAAAAATTCCGGGAGCCCTTCCTTCGAAACACGGTTTACCGGACTCAGGACGGCTCCGTAGCCGTGGGTGTATTCAATATGCTCATTGACCCAGGAACGCGAGGACAGCGACGCATAGGAGAGTTCCCGCGGGGAGAGCATTACCTGGCGGTACTCCCCGCCTATCTGGTAGCGGTCGTTATCCACGCCGCCGAACTTGTAATAGGTGCGGATTTCCTGCAGCTGGCTATATGTCTGCAGAAGTGGGGCATGGTTCCACAGGCGGATGTTTTTGATGGTCAGGTCATTGCGTTTTAAGTCTTCCCGGGTCAGGTTTTCCTCCACCGGGAATTGTTTGTCTTCGATATCGTTGAGCCGATAGGCCAGCCGGGTAAACTGGATATTTTTTTCAATATAGGGTTTCTCCAGAACGATTTCATTGGGAACGACTTTGAAGCTCTGAATCATCGAAGGGTAGATCCCGCGACCGATCACGAGAAAGGCCCCAAAGAAAAGCATTGCAATTACAGGGTAACGCCAGTTCATCTTGAAGGCGAAGCCCAGGAAGGCGACACCGCATAAAAGAGCAAGCCCCATCAATCCTTTTAAAACCCATAACTGGGTGGTTACATCGGTATAGCCGGGGCCGAAGACAACTCCACGTTTGACAAACAGGATTTCGTTCAGTGCAAGCCATAACCCGAAAATCGCGACGAAGAAAATGAGAGCTAAAAGAATAGAGAGGTGAATACGGGCGGAAGGCGCCGCCTGCAAAGTGCGTGGCGGCGCAAAATGGAAAGCCTGGCGGATAAAATAAAGAAAGGCTGTAGAGATGGTCGTGAATATCAATACCATCATCAGCCAGGCGTAAAGATGATTTAAAAACGGCAGCCGGAAAACATAGAAGCCGATATCGCGCTGGAAAAGGGGATCGGTAATTCCAAAGGATGAAACGTTAAGAAACGTTAGAAAATTTTCCCATTGGCTCGAACCGATCAGGGCCGAAAAGAGGCTTAAAAGAAGAGACACGATTAAAATCAAATGTTGCAGGGGCCGGTTGGCTATTTCCAGTTTTGAAATTTGGATCCAGCCTTTTTGATCAATCACATGTAGCCGGGAAGTCAGTCGCAGGGCCGCAAAGAGGTTCCCGTAAAAGATGACAAAGAAGGCAACCCCGAAGAGCAGCGCCATTTTCAGTTGAGCCCACAGGGTTATGGTAAATACATTTTCATACCCCACTTCCTGGAACCACAGCCAGGCCGTGATCAGTTCCACAGCCTGGCTGGAAAATAGTATTATCAGAAAAAGAACCACGGCTAAAATGATCCATGTCCTTTTGCCCGACATCAGAACTCTGTCCGGCCCCGTTGCATTTGTCATCCGACTTTCTCCTTTACAATCAAAACTTTTTTGTATTTAACCGATATTCCCCATATCAAAATCATTAGGGCTAATACCCCCCCCCATAATTTAGCTTTAAAACTCATGTTAACCAAAATCTACGCGTGAACCGTTCTTGTAGCAAGATATTTATAATGAGTGCGGTATAATTTTCTTTGAGAGTTGCAAGAGTTGATACGAGCATATCAGTTTTGTGGCATTGAGATACTTGAGCATATATTCTTTTCTGCTGTTCCTTATGTGGACAACAAAACACGGAAGGGGTACCTTGAACAGGCAAGAGAGATAATGAGGTGATATTGATAGAATCCGACTTTATTCAAGTGTCGACCGGCTGAATGGAATACCCAACTTTCTCAACCGATGTCGCAGAGTGCTTGGATTTAAACGAAGAATTTCGCAGCCCCATTTTTCCCGTGAATCTTTCCGCCTGTTAACTGAAGAATCCGATGAAAATGTTGTCTGGTAATCTCGTCAAGACTTAAGGATACGCTTGATTCTTTCGAGACAGCTTTATCACTGACAGTCTCAGTATGTTGCAATAACTCATCAAACTGCATGAGTGTGTTTTGCGATCCAATAACATTCCTGATTAATTCTCGTTCCACCACATTTGCCAACTCACGAACATTACCCGGCCAGTCATAGGCTTGCATACGCTTCATCGTCTTGGTTGATATTGACGGAATATGCTCTTGAAAAAAAGCTTGACACGATAATTGAATTTTATTATTAATTAAAATAATATTATAAATATGAATAATATAATATTTTAAAACTTAAATCATGGCACCGGTGTAAGGGGGCTTTATGGATGTCATCGAAACAAAAATAGATACCAAATCTGATGAATATCTAAAGAATTACGAGGCGATGGAATCACTGGTGGTCAATCTGAAAGAGGAACTCCGGATCGCCCGGGATGATCGTTCTCCGGCGGCCCGGAATAGAAATGCTGGATTTATAGGTGTTTTTCCAGGTCCGAGAAGTCGAAGTTTAGGTCACCCGTATGGATCTATCTCCCGCTGACCTCGTATGGCGCGCTTATTTCGCTGCACCGGTGAGGCTCAATGCTGACTCGGAATCGTTGGGAGCAATGGAGAGTTTCATTCCCAATGCGCCGAGTACCGAGGAGAGCGTTTCGAAGGTGGGATTCCCTTGTTCGGATAGAGAGCGATAGAGGGTTTCTCTCTGCACGCCGGCATCCTTGGCAACTTTGGCC
>CAVQCU010000095.1:0-10752 GCA_963710995.1 uncultured delta proteobacterium | reverse complement strand
GACCAAACAGTCCTTTATGCCCGGAATAAGCAAGTAGATCGATATTGCCCGCCACTACATCAATCGGATACTTGCCAACGGTCTGAGCGGCGTCTACCATGAAAATCAAATCATGCTTCCTGGCGACAGCGCCGTATTCCTTGATCGGTTGAATAATCCCCGTCACGTTGGATGCGTGAGTGACCAAAACTAATTTTGTGCTTCCAGTTATGGATTCTTCGATTTCCTTGGCGGAAATACAGCCGGACCCGACTGCTTGGTGCAAATACGTGGTCTTGATACCTTGCCTTTCAAGCTTTTTGAGGGGACGAATCAGCGAGTTGTGTCCGATGCTACTGGAGATCACGTGATCCCCCGGTCTGAGCAAGCCCTTTAATCCCATATTCAGGGCATCCGTGCAGTTGAGAGTAAATATAACTCTTTTCATCTCCGGCGCGTTGATGAAGCGCGCTACAAGCATTCTTGTCTCTTCAATCGTTTCTTTGGCAGCAACCGCCAAGCTGTGGCTGCCACGCCCCGGATTTCCCCCTTTTTCTCTTAAAAAAGCGTCCATCGTCTGATAGACACTTTCCGGTTTCGGCCAGGACGTCGCCCCATTGTCCAGATAGATCATAAATTAACCTCAACTTCCGATGTATTTGGCGTAGAACCCCCTTGCCAGCGATTCGTCGTTGGTGTTCTTGATAATGGCGCGTCCATCGGGAAATACTACCATTTCCTGTGTCCCGATGGTAAAATTCAGCATGAATTCATTATAGGTGACTACACCCACCCGCTTGAGGCGGGTCGACAATTCCTCAAAGAGAGAGTGCTGAGGCCGGGATTCAGGATTTGAACGGCGTTTTGACCGCAGAGCGAGGTGGCCTTGATGACGAATCGTGCGTCCAGAAAGTCAAACCTGTCATGGCAACTTGGACAATCTTCTCTTTTAGCGATCTTCACCTGATCAAAGGCTCCTTCCCAGACTTCGATGTAGATTATATCACGGTTGATATTGCCAGCGCCGGCTAGTATTTTCATTGCTTCGACGGACTGGAGAGATGCGACAATTATGGGGGCGGGACTAATAACGCCGGCAGTATCGCAAGTCATGATTGTATCACCTTCAGGACTGGGGAAGATACAGCGCAAGCAGGGGGTCTCATGAGGCAAGATGGTCATCGTCATTCCGCTTGCGGAGACAGCACCACCATACACCCAGGGAATGTCATGTTTAAGACAGGCATCATTGATAAGATAACGAGTCTCCAGGTTGTCAAGGCCGTCCATAACCACATCCGCGCCTTGGATGAATCTTTCGACGTTTGAATAGTTCACATCGGCGACGATCCCCTCGATATAAATGGAGGGATTTACCTTTTTTAAATGGCGCTCCGCCGCTATGGCCTTGGGCAGGTTGTTTAGAATGTCTTCCTCATCAAATAGAACCTGTCGCTGCAGGTTATGACGCTCAATAAAATCACGATCGATAATTTTTATCCTGCCAACTCCAGCCCGCGCGAGAATATCGGCGATAACGGTGCCCAAAGCACCGCATCCGATAATCACTACGGAGCCTGCGCTTAATTTCTTTTGTCCTTCCTTGCCGATGCCAGAGAAAAGGATTTGTCTTGAATATCTGTCAATCATATAATAAATGGTTTACCTTAAATCGCTATTAATAATTTCTATTACGAAGTTGATCCATCAAAAATAATTTGTCAAGAAAATTTAATTTTTTCATTTATACTTAGGGATTCATATGTTTGTTGCGTTTCACCCGGCCACCTTGCCCGCTGCCCACGGTTCGCCCGATATTCAGAATACGCATGGAAAGGCAGGATGCGCAAGCCTCGGACTTTTCATTGATGCAGGCTTTGTTGGGATAGATTTCATACATCACCCGGTATTGAGGCGGCGTCAGATTAGGCATTACGATATTGGCGCCGCGCATGAGACCCAGTTCACGGCCATCGGCTTTATTAAGGCTGGCCAGCGCCGTTGTGCTGGGAATGTTCGCTTCCGGGCAAACCATGCGTGTCAGGGCAATGACTTTGTAGGTCATTTGCTCGCTATTCGGCACTTGATCATCTGACGGAGCGCAAGGCGAAATCTGCCCCAGCGGCGTTTCGGGATGAGGAATGAACGGGCCGACGCCAATCATGTCGAGATCCAATTCAAGAAACGCCAGTATGTCGCTTGCCAGGTCTTTGTATGTCTGTCCGGGAATTCCAATCATGATGCCGCTGCCGACTTAATAACCCAACTTTCTCAGATTTTCCAGAATTGCAAACCGGTCCGATGATTTTTCACCCAAAGGCGGATGAATCCGGTCATAGAGTTCCCGGTTGGAAGTCTCAAAACGAATGAGATAGCGATTGGCCCCCGCCTCGCGCCAGGCAATCAAATCTTCATCCGGCCTTTCCCCAAGGCTCAGAGTAATAGCCAGGGATGTTTCCGCTTTAATGCGGTGGATGATATTGGCCATCCATTGCCGCGTAATGCCATAGTCTTCCCCCACCTGCATGACAACTGTTCCGTAGCCGAAGCCAATGGCCCTTTGTACGCAATCCATGATTTCTTCTTCGGTCATGCGATAGCGTTGAATTTGACGGTTGTCGGCGCTGATGCCGCAATAGCCGCAACGGCGGTCGCAGATGTTGGAAACTTCGATCAGGCCGCGCTGATGAACCTGATCGCCCACGTGGGCGATGCGCGTTTCGTCGGCCAGGCGCCAAAGAATCTCCAGCTTCTGGTCGTCTTCTTCGCGCAGCCAGTCAATTATTTGTTTTTCATTCATGAGTAAACCCTGCTTTTTAACCCAGACGCTGCTTATCCCATGTATCGCGAGGTTGTCTTTGTGCTTTAAACAGAATTGAATTCCCGTCGGGATATGTTGCTTTCTTAACCTTATAGACTGTCTTTGTATCCTGACTGTGCGCTGCGATCATCGCACCTATCGTTGATTCCCTTTCTTCGTCCAGACGTCCCACGGCCAGAATCGTCGGCCCGCGGAAATTCTCCGGTTCAAAAATACTCTGTCCGTCTTTGACGAACGAGATTAGGCGTTCATTCTCTTCCTGTTTGCGCCCCAGAACAATCTTGAGATCAGGGTGCAGCCGGTAGTGACGGCCAAGAGTCAACAAAACCAAATCGGTTTGGTTGTAATCGGCAGTGTGGACAAAAAGATCGCGCAGGCGCGCGGCGATGACCTTGTCGGTAAGTAGGCAGCCGCCTGCGGGACAGGGATAGTCTGTCACACCCAGGTTTTCCGCAAGAGCAATTTGCGGTTTGCGGCCCCGACCGGAAATATTGAGCAGTTTATCCCGATCTACAATCCCTTCGCGTTCCGGCAGAGTCGGCTCGAAATGCTGCGCTGAAAGAGGCCGGAGAATCAGATCCTGCAATCCACTTTCCTTTTCGATCAAACGAATCGTATGCCGCTGCTGGGACATGGGACGCTGTCCCAGCACTTCTCCTGTGATCACAAAAGAAGCGCTCAGTTCAGGCATCATCTCTTTGACTTTCCGCAGCATGTAGATGCGGCAATCTATGCAGGCGTTCATGGCGCTACCGTGACCGTGCGGCGGGTTTTCCACCATCTTGATGTAGTCCATTCCTTTGTGGATGACGATAATGGGAACTGCAAATTCTTCGGCAACTTTGCGCGCATGCATTTTGCAGCCCGCCGTTTTGGGCGAGCAGTTGCAAAAGACACTTGTAAAATGGACGGCCGTGACATCGATGCCCTGATCTATCATTAATTTTACGGCTAGCGTACTGTCTAAGCCCCCCGAGAGAAGGGCCACCGCCTTTTTATTGAGACTCATATTCGCTTTTTCCTCTAAATCTTGTTATTGTCTAAGTCGCAGTCCAGTCCGTCATGTGAAATCCGGCCTTGGCAATCATATCCATATCTTCCTCATATCCCTGACCTGGTGTGGTGAGATAGCCTTTTGTGAAAATCGAGTTTGCCGCATAAAGAGACAAGACCTGCATAGAGCCCAGACAAGCTTCCCGTCCGCCAGCCACTCGAATCTCCTTATCCGGATGGACAAAGCGGAACATGGCCAGCGCACGTAAACAATCGGCAGGTGTTAGCTTGGTCAAGTTTTCCAGAACGGTTCCGGGACGCGGATCGAGAAAATTCAGCGGAATAGAATCCGCCTCAACTTCACGCAGGGCAAAGGCCATCTCCACACGATCTTCCAGCGATTCCCCCATGCCGATCAGGCCGCCGCTGCATAGTTCCATCCCGGAAGCTTTGACAATTTCGGCTGTTCTCTTACGATCGGCATAACTGTGTGTTGTGCAGATGGAAGGATAAAATCTTTCTGAAGCTTCCAGATTGTGGTTGAAGCGGTCCACACCAGCTTTTTTCAGTTTCAGCGACTGTCCGACAGTTAAGATGCCCAGTGACGTGCAAATTTGGATTGGGACTTCCTTTTTAATCCGACGCGTCGCTTCGCAGATGATGTCGAGTTCTTCGGGTTCGGGTGCCTTGCCGCTCGTTACGATACAATAACGCATCGCCTTCAGGCGATGGGCATCCCGCGCGCCTTCAATAAGATCTTCCACGGTTTGGAGTGTGTATTGCGGCGAATCTGTATGGGCACTACCGGCCTGGCTGCAAAAAGCGCAATCTTCGCTACACAAACCGCTCTTTGCATTCTTAATAACATGAATGGTTACACTGCGTCCGAAGAAATGCCGACGAATAATGAAGGCTGCCTGAAGAATCTCCAGCAGATCATCATCCGTAGACATCAGTAGCTCAAGCGCCTCATTCCTCGATAATATGGTTCCTTGCAGAGTTCTTCGAGCACGTTCGGGCCAAAACATTTATCTTTAACTCCTGTAATCTAATTTTATGAGATTATCGTTAATCAGGCTGAAACAATGAGTTCTCTTGCCGCCATGTTTGGTAACAATTTGAACCTATTAATCTATATTGGCGTGCAGGGATATCGTTACCTCACTAGGCAATTTTTATTTTATCATCCACTTTTATTTCACCGCCAGTTAACACTTTCGCAAAAATTCCTTCTCTGGGCATGACACAATCTCCTACTGTATAAAAGATGTTACACCGGCTATGACATTCCTTGCCGATCTGAGTGACCTCCAGCAGGACTTTCTGCCCGACTTTCAATCGTGTGCCGATGGGGAGCGATGGCAGATCAATACCTTCGATTGTGAGATTTTCCGCGAAATCCCCATGATTAACATCCAAGCCCTTTGCTCTGATCTTTTCAATACTTTCCTTGGCCAGCAGACTGACCTGCCTGATACCGGCCTCCGCATGGGCGTCATTTTCGAGGCCGAGGTTCTCGATGAATAGACCGCAACCGATGTTATTCTTTTTTTTACCTTTTGCCTGAGAAATATTGACGGCCAGAATCTTCCCACATATTTTTTTCATTTAAGAATACCTGCCCTAATTCTCTTAGCGCAACTTCTGTTTAGCCGCCTGTTTCTTATACTGCTTCGCGCCAAAAATCAGATCCTGTTTTTTAATAAACACTTCCGTATCCGGTGGGACGGAATGAGTCAACCAGACGTTACCGCCGATGACAGAACGCTCACCGACAACAGTGTCTCCTCCCAGAATAGTGGCATTGGCATAAATAATCACATCATCTTTAATTGAAGGATGGCGCTTTTTGGATCTTAATTTCTTGACTTCCGCCTTGGATAAGGAAATCGCGCCCAGCGTGACTCCCTGATAAATGCGCACGCTATTGCCGATAACACATGTTTCGCCGATGACCACACCGGTACCATGATCGATAAAGAAGCTCTCGCCGATTTGCGCGCCCGGATGAATATCAACTCCGGTGTGACTGTGAGCATATTCAGTCATAATCCTGGGCATAAGCGGAATATTTAGACGATAGAGTTCATGCGCGATCCGATAAATCGTGATAGCCCGGATACCCGGATAACTGAATATAATTTCATCATAACTTTTCGCTGCCGGATCGCCTTCTAAAGCAGCGCGGATATCCTTGGCCAGCATCGTTCGCAATTCAGGCAGCTTACGGAGAAACTCCACGGTCAACTTATGCCCCAGTGGCTCGCAATGAATGCAGGGCTGATTATGACGGATGCAGTCATGCCTAATGGCCAGAATAACCTGTTCGGAAAGGATTTCGTAAAGTGCGATCACCTGCTGGCCAAGATAATATTCAAGATTGACTGAATCCAGGCTGGTGCGGATAAAATATCCTGGATATAAAATTAATGCCAGGCGGTGCAGAATATCGATAATCGCCTCCCGATGCGTAATCGGTTCGGCGCTGATATGATCAAAGCATCCACCGCTGCTGCACGATGCAACGAGTTCATCAACAATAGCCGGCACTTCATCACGGTAACTTTTCGCCGATTTGATTTCATTTTTACATTTATCGCCGTTTTTTAAACGCTTCATAATCGCAAACTCCTTTTTAATGGCACGCCATCACGAGTTATTCGTCAAAACAAAGATGGCGTTCAAGGCCAATAAATTCGGCCAGAGATGCACCATTTCTTTTTCTCCTAGATAATGGGCTTCCACAATCCGGATATTTTTTTCCGCACAAAAGTTCTTAAAATCCGTAATGCTTAAAAAGCGCACATTGGGTGTATCAAACCAGAGATAGGGCAATGATCCCGTAATGGGTGACCTTCCCCGGAAAAACAGCATGAGCCGCGATTTAATATAGGCGAAGTTGGGAAACCCGACAATGACCTTATTGCCGATGCGCATGGCCTCCTGAATGACTAAATCGACTTTTTTCACTTCCTGCATACTCTGGTTCAGAATAATATAATCGAAGGAATGATCCGGATATTCCCGCAGGCTGTTTTCAATGTCATCTTGAAAAACACTCAAGCCCTTCTTCACACATTCCTGAATGGCCTTATCGTCCAGCTCAATCCCCTGGGCCCGGACCTGTTTGTCCCGGACGAGGGGATATAAAAGATCACCTTCGCCGCATCCCAGGTCCAAAACGCGCGAATCGGGCTCAATAATCGAATAAATGATGCGGTAATCCAGATGAATATCTTTAGATGCCATAATTTTTCACAACCATATATCCGTTAAATGTTTTGTCCAGAAAATGTTTGATCAATGTTGTCTGCTCTTCGACCTCCACCAGAAAAGCATCATGACCGTAAGTGGACGTCAGCTCGCAATATGTAGCATCAACGCGCCTCCTTTTCAATACCCGGACTATTTCCTGCGACTGATGCGAAGGATATAGCCAGTCCGACTTAAAGGAAATGATCAGAAAGCGGGTATTGATGGCCTTTCCGGGCGGAATCATTTTTCCTCCCGACAGATCGAAGTAATCTATCGCTTTTGTAATATAGAGATAGGAATTGGCATCGAAGCGCTTCACAAAATTAGCTCCACGATAGCGCAGATAACCCTCCACTTCAAAATCAGCGTCAAATCCGAAGCTGAACTTATCGTTTTTCAACCGCCGGGAAAATTTCTCTTCCATGGACTGATCGCTCATGAAGGTGATGTGGCCAATCATACGGGCAACCGACAGTCCCTTCTCGGGCTGGCCATACTCATAGTAATTCCCCTCACGCCACGCCGGATCAGCCATGATGGACTGCCGGACCACTTCGTTGAAAGCAATCTGCTGGGGAGAGTGCTTCAGCGCCGTGGCAATAGGAATGGCCGACCGCACGCGCTCCGGGTAAGAGGCAACCCATTGGAGGACCTGCATACCTCCCATGGAAGCGCCGGCAACGCACAACAGTTTGTTGATACCTAAAAAATCGATGAGATGCCTCTGAGCATGAACCATATCGGCCACCGTGATAAAGGGGAATTCCAGCGCGTAAGGTTTCCCAGTAGCCGGATTCAGGGAAGACGGGCCAGTAGAACCTTTGCAGCCGCCGATGACGTTTGAGCAGACGACGAAGTACCGGTTTGTATCGAAGGCCTTGCCCGGTCCGATCATGTTATCCCACCAGCCCGTATCATCCTGTCCCCTGTGAACTCCCGCTGCATGGGCATCCCCGGAAAGGGCATGCAGAGCCAGAATCGCGTTTGATTTATCCTTGTTCAATGTGCCGTATGTTTCATAAGCAAGGGTGATCGGCCCCAGTGTATCTCCGTTTTCCAGTTTATGTTCCCTGCCCGCTTCGGCAAAGATGTAATATTGCGTTTCTACAACGCCGACTGAATTGTTCTTATTTTTTTCGTTTTTTGTTTTATTCATAATTACATAACTGTTGAGCTATTACAACAGCGCCTCTTTTTCTCTTATACCATTTCTAAATCAAAGATGATATCGAGGCGGCTAGTTGGAGGCGACGAGGCGTATAACCTAAAGGTCACGCGTTATAAATACGTTGAGGAAGCTGACAACGACGCCAACAAAGATAGCGCTTTGATTTAGAAATGGTATTCATTATTTCTGAAACAACCATGTTGACAAATACCTTTCCCCGCTATCCGGCAGAATGGCCACGATCATTTTACCTTCGGCCTCCTTACGCTTTGCCATTTCGAGGGCGGCCCAGAGAGCGGCGCCGCTTGATATTCCCACGAGAATGCCTTCTTCCTTAGCGATTCGTCTGGCCATCTCTCCCGCATTTTCATGGGCCACCTGGATAATTTCATCGATCACATCCCTGTTCAACACATCCGGAATAAATCCGGCGCCAATCCCTTGAATCTTGTGGGGGCCCGGTTTTCCGCCGGACAGAACCGGAGAATCAGTTGGTTCCACAGCAATCATCTTTACTGATGATTTCTTCTTTTTCAATACCTCACCGATTCCGGTAATCGTACCGCCTGTACCGATTCCGGCAATAACATAATCAATCATACCGTCCGTATCCTGCCAGATCTCCTCTGCTGTCGTCCGGCGGTGTATTTCGGGATTAGCAGGATTTTTAAATTGCTGGGGTATGAAACTGTTTTTATTACTCGCTGCCAGTTCTTCCGCCTTTTCGATGGCTCCTTTCATACCTTTGGCCCCTTCCGTCAGAACCAACTCAGATCCCAGAATGCTTAAAAGATGCCGCCGCTCCATGCTCATCGTATCGGGCATTGTAAGGATAAGACGATATCCTTTCGCCGCGCAGACAAAGGCAAGGGCAATCCCTGTATTGCCGCTTGTCGGTTCGATAATAACCGAGTCCTTGCTGATAAGTCCCGCTGCCTCCGCCGCCTCAATCATGGCGACACCGATTCTGTCCTTTACACTGGAAAGAGGATTGAAGGATTCTATTTTTACAAGAATCTCCGCGTTCAATCCCCTCTGCATTCTGTTGAGACGCACCAGAGGCGTTTTTCCAACCGTCTTGGTAATATCTGCAAATATATTGGACATAAATTTCTCCTTCCTATTGTTATACCAAGTTGCATTCAAAGGATAACGCGGCGGCAAGGAGGAGGCTCCGCAGGCGTATTATTGATACGTCTAGGAAGCCGACGACGATGCTAACAAAGTTAGCCAAAGAATGCGACTTGGTATTATACATTTGTCAATGCCTGTTCGATATCGGCAATAATGTCGTCAATATGTTCGATTCCTATAGACAACCGAATAAAATCCGGTGTCACACCTGTCGCAATCTGTTCCTTCGCGGAGAGCTGCTGGTGTGTTGTCGTTGCCGGGTGGATTGCCAGGGTTTTTGCGTCTCCCACATTCGCCAGATGAGAGATGAATTCCAGAGATTCGATAAACTTCTTTCCCGCTTCCGCGCCGCCCTTGATTCCGAATCCTAGAATCGCTCCCGCGCCTTTTGGCAGATACTTTTTCACCCGCTGTTGTTCCGGACTGGACTTAAGTCCCGGATAGTTTACCCAACCGACTTTAGGGTGTTTCTCCAGATAGCCGGCCACAGCTAGAGCGTTCTCAGAATGACGGTGCATTCTCAAATGAATTGTTTCCAGTCCCTGCAGAAAAAGGAAAGAGTTAAACGGCGAGAGAGCCGGCCCCAGGTCACGCAGAAGAGATACACGAGCTTTGGTTATGTAAGCGATATTACCCATGGGCTTCAGAGCTTCAACAAAATTGAGCCCGTGATAGCTCGGATCAGGATCGGCAATCAGTGGAAACTTGCCGTTTGTCCAATCAAATTTTCCCGAATCAACAATCACTCCGCCCAGTGATGTCCCATGACCACCGATAAATTTGGTAGCAGAGTACACAATGATATCCACCCCGAAATCAATGGGTCGAAGCAGATAGGGCGAAACGGTATTATCTAAAACGAAGGGAATACCGTTTTTATGCGCAACACCGGCAATGCCTTCGATGTCAACCATATCGAGTTTTGGCTCGAACCGCCTGCTCAGCCGCGCCACGCCCGGCGAGCCGTCAGACTCGGTCAGCTTCACCTACACGGCCACCGGCAAGTACCTCACCTCCACGGCCCAGGACGGCACCGTCAACTACACCTACGACGCTCTCGACCGGCTCGCCACCAAGGTGACGCCCGAGGGCACTCTGAGCTACACTTATTACCCGACGGGCAAAGTGGAAACCATCAACTCCTCCAATCCGCACGGCGCCTGGGCCGGCTACACCTGGGACGCCCAGAACCGCCTCAGCACGGTGGTCGATGGCAACCTGTCCGGCCAGAACACCACCACCTACACCTACGACGACGCCAGCAATGTGGCCACGGTCAAGATTCCCAACGGGCTGACATCGACTTTCACCTACGACGCGCTCAACCGCCTCACCGAGCTTTCCACGCCGCCCGTCGCCGACTACAAATACACGCTCGGCGCCACCGGCATCCGCACCAACG
>CAVQCU010000094.1:0-7244 GCA_963710995.1 uncultured delta proteobacterium | reverse complement strand
CCCCGCGCGAACCGTGTGGGTGCTGGGCCATTGCTATCCCGAGTTCTACCTGGTCGACGCCGAGGGGCGCGGGGCATTGGTTCCCCTGCCAGGTCGCCGGCACGCGAGTTCGGCGGCATCAGCGAGACGGGCGCCATTCTGCAAAGGGTACTTCAAGGACCCCGACCGGCCGCGCGACAAGATTCGCTACATGTCGGAGTTTCTCAAGGTCGGCGCGGCGACAGCGAAGCCGCAAGTGAGCTTTGTGTGCGAGGCGGTGGGGATGTGAAGCGACGGACAAATGTTTTTTGCGATACTTACCGATCACGCAACCATTATTATCTATAATAATCTGAGTATTATAATATTTATTGTTTTTTAAGTTTGACTCTGGCAAACCTAAAACAATATATACAGAATATTCTTTTGCTAATAATGCAAACATATTGGTTGTGGGACCAGGAATAGTTTCTGCTAGAGCTTGCGCTTGTAAAGGTCCGCTTATAGTTAAACCAGTTGTGCACATTTCAGGGAGTACAATAAGCTTAGCACCTTTAACTGCAGCTTCTTTAATCAGAATTTTTAGATTACTAATGTTTGCCGATTTATCAAATGGGACAGCATGATATTGTATTGACGCTATTTTCACAGGGGAAGCAAATGTTTCAGAATAGCAATTAATAAAACAAAAAGCGGCTAAAATTATAAATGGTGTAATTATATATCTTTTCATAAGTATTAAAACATTTGGAATACTGCCTGCGATATTGACTCTATGTATAATTCGAGTCACTATCGCAAATCTATGGAAAAGATTGATAACAGTACTAGGTTATACAGAATGGCTAGAATCGTGCCGATTCATGTTCACCCATATTAGTAACAGTATAATTACCGCCAAAAATTACCAAAGTAAATACTCTATGATCTATACCAGAATCTGTTCGATGCAACCTATTATTGGGGATTGGTGTATAATGGTATTCAACATTTAGTGTATAAGTTCGATCATTAAGCCTTTCGGGTTTAATCCGAATGATAGAATCCATTACGAATATTCCTGCCCATTCCCCTCTAGTCCGGTAAAAAGACATGACCGCTTGTTGTGCCCGCGGAATATTCAGCGGATCTTCATAGGTGACTGTCCAAACTGGAGATGACCCATCTGCTATTTCCATCCATTGCGGCTTTATAACCGAATTGTCTGTGGACAATTGGTGACCTCCGGGCGCAACGCTTGAGGTACAAAATCCACTCGGCATCACCGGACCACAACCAAAGTTGTTATCAATATAAAGATTCAATCGGAAATTGGTGTTGTTCTGAAGAGAAATCTGCGCCATCGCATGCGCCATGGATGCCAATGGCAACGAAAGGCCGAGCATCAGCAAAACTATCAGTAAAATCTTTGGAGCTATTTTCATAATAATCCTCCTAAACTAATCTAACAGGAATAACCAAAGAAACCCAAACCATTGCGGTATAAACTATCCGGTAGACCGCAATGCCTACCCACTAATTGTAATTTTTTTGTAGCGAAAGGAGGGTACTTTGTCAATAAAATAAGTGACCCTCCCCCAGCAGGAGCTGGGGGCTTCTTTAATGTTACATGCGACATCTTGCATGAACCCTGCGGGTTGCCGCTACATCACCAGACAGGAGTCTGGTGTTTTATGCGGCTCAATAAAAGGTTCTTTCTTCATTCTTAAACTATGCAAATGCATTCTTGTATGTCAAGGAAATCTTTGCCACAAATAGTATCTAAATTGTTTCTGATTGAAAGGTTGTATTTTTGTTTAGGTGGACGATCTGAGGATTATCAAGAAGAAAGAAATAAATTAACTAATATTAAATATTACCAAAAGATGTGAATAAAATGATCGCTTTAAAGTCACAAAGATTCTCATTGAAATGTCTCTGATACAGCTATATGATCTCAATAAAAAAATAATGAACTCCAAAGTAAAGTAAAAAAAATCCAGATGACTCCGAACGGCACACTCAACTGCCTCGAACCCGCAAAAACTATTCTGTGACGAGGAGGCAAAAAGATGAAAGCTGATACTCCCCCCAGTTTACTGTCCATTGAATTTCATACCCGTTTCTTCCCTAGATTCCTATGGAACCGTCTTAGTTCTAAAGAGCGGAGGGGGTCTGGTTTCAACTCATCTTTCGAACTCTACATTTCCTTGATAGTCTGCGTTATCCTTGTAGCCATTGGCATTCCCTCTGCAGTTTCTCACAGGTCAATTGCCGGATGGATATCAAGTGGCATAGGCGCAGCAGGTATTTTGGCAATGATCATCAACAGTACAGCGTCGAGGTTAGGAGAATCTCCGTCAATCAACGATTTTCTTGTGGGCTTCTTTTTCTTCTTCGTAACCGCAGGTCTGACTGCCGGGATTTTTATCAGTACGCTTGAACATTATCCATTGTTCCAAAGTTTATTGATAAGTGTTGCGGGGCTTAGCGCAGGTTATGCATTCGGTATACTCGCCGGTTTCGGGCTGCAATACATAGGCTGGATGGCGACATTACTGGATCCGCTGGCCAGCTTGATGGTTTTCGGAATGTTATTCTTGGACTTAGTACTTCTGTCGGGAGCTTTGTTTAGTTGAAAATCAAAAAAGATAAGTCCGAAAATAAATTGTTATGGTTTGGGGAGCTACTAAAAATTAACAGATAAAAATTATCACAAGACGGGGGAACAATTATCGGTGATTAAGTTCCATCTAATAGAAAAATCTTATATTACGCTAAGGTAATATACCATCGGTAATATTTTAGTGAAGAGAAAAAGGGTTGGGCAGGGTTCTTGGAAAGTTTTTTGTTTAGATGTTAAATAATTTGTGAGTATAATAAAAGAAAATACCTCATGAATTTTTTACTAAAAGGGTGTGCTAATTTTATGGAGGTTAATATGTCATTTTTAAAATTAAATGGTGGTACATGTGTGACGCTCGTAGTTTTAGCGATGCTGATGGCGAATTCAAAGATCGCTCTGGCCGATACGACCAAACTGATATGCCACATGAATGATAATAAATTTTGGGTTGAAGAGGGACCAACAACCATTGAATTAAACGAGGCGCAAAGCACTATTGTTGCCATAAATTTCTCCAAAGTACACGGGGCGCCCGGAAGCGGCATTGGCGGGGGTAGCGTTGGGGGAAGGTCGATCGGGCCGTTTCCAGCCACGTTCACTGCCGACACAATTACATTTAGTATACAGGATGTTTCATCTTCGACTAATTGTACCATCAATCGTCTTACGGGCGTTTACTCTTGCAAAGTTTCAGTGAATGGAAATTCCTACTACGACCAGGCTAGTAGTTGGACCTGCCATGCAGCGCAAAAGCAGTTTTGAGAAAAGGTATGCTAGTTAGGAGGACAATATGTCATTTTTAAAATTTAATAGCGGCGCATACGTGATTCTCATAGCTTTAGCGATGCTGGCGGCAGGATCGAAGATCGCTTTGGCAGATACGACCAAACTGATCTGCCACATGAATGATAATATATACTGGGTTGAAGAAGGACCAACAACCATCGAACTAAACGAGGCGCAGGGCACTGTCGTCGTTATAAATTATTCCGCATATCACAGGGCGCCCCAAAGCCCTCATGCCAATATAAGGCAGGGATATGTAACGGACGCAAGAACGACTGGACCATTTTCGACCACATTCACTGCCGACACTATTACATGGCAAGATGTAAATCCTAGATATCCTACGATTTATGGTAACTTTAGCATCGATCGCACGACGGGCGTTTTCGTTGGCCACTTGTTTGCTGATGGAAAATCTAACGGTGATACTCTAAGTTATACCTGCCATACAGGGCAAAAGCAGTTTTAAGAAAAGGTGTCTAATTTTTTGTGTATGTCTTCAAATGGTTTTGGACAAATTATGCATAAAGTTAAGAAATGAGTCCAAAAATTAATTTTGAATTTTAACAATTATAATTTGTAACCTAGCATAAAAACGAAAATTTGAAAATTGAAGATTACAGGAAGAAGTGCTTGTTGAGTTCACCTGCAACCTCACAACATTTGACATTCATCAGAATTGAGGATTACCAAGTGAAAGGTGCATAAATAAAAGGCAGAACCATTGCTGGTCCCGCCTCTTTTCTTTTTCCGCGAGAGACATTGCTGTAATAGCCATAATATTTGACCATCTGCTCACCCCTATTCGGGATGTGCGAACACATTGCCGCCAGCCATTCCAAAGCAGGAAAGCAATTTCTTAGCAGAAAAAATATTATTTAGATGCTATTTTAAGAGCTTTGTTTTCAAGAATTTTAGTGTATTCAGCCCATTTGCGCTTTTCATCAGGATTGCCTCGACAGATTTCAAAATAACAAGTTTCACTTCCTGAGGGAATTGTGGCTTTGACTACTACATCCCATGTATCGCTATATCTCTGACTTTTTATAAAATCCATTGCAGCATCAATCATACCTTGTACAAAGTAGCGTTGTACACGACAATCAAATGCACTATAATGATCCTGGTGCGGGCACCAATCTATATGAAAAATTACCTTATTTTCATCCTCAATTTGCGGTGACTCTAAGGAGGCATAGGCAATACGATTGATGATAGTAGCATAAAAACTGAGCCATTCTGCAATACTAATATCTTCAGGAATCGAGGTGCCTTCAGTTATTTGTTCGCCAATATTGTATCCTATTTTCCTCAAACATTCAAAAACTGCTTGCTGGCCGTCTCGTCCAAATTTCTTTTCTACAGTTTTCAAGATTTCGATCACTGCTATAGACTGCATCGTTCCCCATTGCCAAAGAACAGTTGGGTCGAAATTGGTCTTGGATAGAACTTTCTCTTTCAATCGCTCCAACCCTTTTTTATAAGGTTGTTTAAATTTAAACCTTTTCCAATTAGTTTCCGGGCGCGATTCCCAATATTTTAAATTAATGTTGTCATGTTTTGATTTCATATACACCCTCTCAAATTGTATTTTTGACTTGCCTAATATTTAATAGTCGAGTAGACCAGTTTCTCCTGATATTATAGGTCGATGTTTGTTTTCTCCGTTTACCGCCTGGTTTCCCAGCGGTACCACATTATTTCTCCCATGTATCAGTTGGTTCTAGTCCCTCACAGAACTGGACGTGCAGATTTCCCGCATCCAGCTCTTCAAACAGGTTCACATGCCTGCGGCATAAATCCAAGAGTAACCTTTCACTATTTTGGGTCTTGGTAAAGGATACCGCTTGAGTATTTCCCGAAATTTCTCCCAGTCAAAACTCTTCCGCTGACTTCGCCTGTTAAGCCACTTGAACCATTTCCGTTCAACCGCATAGGCAAATTTATTCAGCGTCAATGCATTCCCCGTAAAGCCGTAGTAGTTATAATACCCTTTGAGAATCCGACAGAGATGCCTATAGAGTTCCCGAAACGTCACCAGATTACGCATATTCCTCAACTTATCGTTTAGAGCAGTCAACGACCTTCGATGTCGTTTCCCGATCGTCTTCCGCCCCAGTCTTACACCACCTTTACGATTACGGGTCATGTAATGTGTAAAGCCGAGAAAATCAAACGTGCCTAACCTGTTACCTTCTTTTCTTCCCTCCAGATATGCTCTTCCGCCAAATTCCATCCTCCGGGGATAGTTCCCGTCCAAACTGCTTCAATCTGTCCGGTAACATTGCCCATACCTTCTGCGCATCTTCCCTGTTTGTACATCTGATGACAAAATCATCGGCGTACCGAATCAGGTATATTCTGCCTGCCAGTTCTCTCTTTACCTTCCGCATGATCCACAGATTAAGCACGTAGTGCAAGTAGATATTGGCCAGAAGAGGAGATATGACACCGCCCTGGGGTACTCCTAGTTCATTGCGCGTCCTTTCCCCTTCTTCCAAAACGCCTGCCCGCAACCACTTCCCTATTAACCGCAGAATAGTACGATCAACAACCCGCTCTTTCAACATCCGCATAAGCCACTTGTGATCCACGTGATCAAAATACCCTTTGATGTCCACATCCAGCAGGTAGTTCATCCCGTTTATCATGATGCTTAACTCAAGCGCTTTAAGCGCATCGTGCCCGCTTTTCCCCTTCCCGGAAACCATAGGACACCTCCAGAAAGTCTTGTTCATAAATGGCGTTCAATATCTTCGCCACCCCTCTCTGTACAATCCTATCTTCCAGTACAGGAATTCCTAAAGGCCTCTGCCGCCCATCCGGTTTTGGTATCCATACCCGGCGAATGTCATTCGCTCTGTATCGATTCTCCCGCATTCGCTTGACCAAATCCGCTATATTCCTATCCAGATTCTCTCCATAGGTAGCATAGTTTATCTGGTCTACTCCGGCCGCAACCTGATGGTTAAGCTCACTATAACAGCCTTTCAGAAATTCTTCGGTCAGTAGGTGGGCAAGTGAAGTGAATTTAACCTTTGAATCCCTTGCCGCAATCTCTGATAGCCGATTCAGTTCCGTTGACAATGCTTTTGTATGCTCTGTGTCCTGCATTGTTCCCCCTCCTCGATACACCTGTTTGTCAACCCCTTCCCTCCACCGGCATTACCCGGCTTCATTAGTACTATGAGTTGATCCGACTACCTGTTCCTCTTCCTTATGCCTCGTTCCCTCGGTTATAAGTACCCCTTTATCAAGAGGAAGGCATAGGTTCTCCCAGGTTCCTGACGAATCCCTTGAACAGCATGCCGTGGACTATAACCCCGGTGAAGTATCCACCATCTCGCCTGTAACGATGGCGTCGTTGCTGCCTTCAGTGTTCGAAATTACTTGGGCTTGCTCCACAACATAGCGATTTTCGAGGCTGAACACCTTCACGCTTTCGCATTACGGCCTGCGGTCTTCCTGTTTACGCTTCATTCATGCAGTTACCTGCATAAATGCAAAACTCGGTTCTGACGGTCGGCTAACTTTGTCAGGCTGGCTTCTCAACCAGCTGGATTTACCAGACTTTGCCTGGCGCACTACAAACTTCGGTTTTCAATTATTTTAAGATTAGTTTATCATATATATAGCCTTTTTAAATAAAAAGGCTATATTAATTTGTAACTGTAAGGTTGAATAATTTTCAAGACTGGCGATTTGAGAACTACAGGAAGAAGTCCTTTCTTCCTTAATTGTGAAGATATACAATTTCGCATTTCATGTTTTATCCCGTAATCAATAATAAAGATTGTTAATTGAAATAAAAAAAGCCGTTCCACCTAATCATGAAACGGCTCAATGAACATGATAACATGCCCGATCTATTTAA